>CBIHPC010000195.1:0-11551 GCA_966211305.1 uncultured Niastella sp. | reverse complement strand
CGATTCACGATTCACACGCCCCACAGCCTTTTTCAGGATTTATGCAGCCTGAAAAAGGCTGTTCTATTTTGATTAATTTATATATGTGCCATGACGTTTACACATTGATAACATGTAGTTTCTCCGATAGCGATATGTAGTTAATACGAGTTGTTTCTTAAGTAGTTATGCTGAAGATAAGATGACTGGGTATTTTCAGCATTACCACATTATGGTATATAAAAATCGACCTTCGATATTGCATAATATCAAAAAACATTCTACTTTTGAGCGTCTTAATAACCTCTGATCGTCCAACTTCCTTTGACATTACCGATCGTTACCCGATTTTCCTTTCGAATCACCCCATTGGCCCGATTTCCTTTCGAAAGCCTCTGAACCAATCCTTTCGAATAGCCTCTGGTTTACTATTTACTTGTGTACCGTTTTTGCCTTTTATTGGACCTCAATTACCTGATTACGATCTGATATTCTCGTGACGAACGGAGAAAAGATGGTGATTTTGGCTATTGATGGAAATGTTTTTGAAAATATAAATTATTGAATCTCAGTTAGAATGTGACTGAGGGAAGCGGGAGCTTTGCGCTGAGATGTGAGATAAACTGGTAGCATGAATAATAACTTACGTTGGTATGCCCTTTACACCCGGCCCCGGTGGGAGAAGAAAGTTGCTGAGTTGCTCGGAGCCAAACAAATTGAGAATTATTGCCCCATGCAGAAGCTGGAAAAGAATTGGAGCGACCGAAAAAAGATAATTTTGGAGCCCCTGTTTAAATCTTATGTGTTGGTTCGGTTGGCGCCGAAAGCACATATACCGGTGCTGCAAACCGATGGTGTGATAGGGTTTGTTACCTTTCAGGGAAAACCTGCCGTAATACGTGATGAGGAAATAGATACCGTGAAGCAGTTCCTGCAGAATTATGAGCACATACAGGTTGAAAGAATAGATGTGAATGTAAATGATGAGGTAACTATAATAAACGGCCCGCTGATGCAGCAGACAGGGCAGGTGATGGAAGTGAATAACAGGATGGTGAAAGTGATGTTGCCTTCACTTGGTTTTGCGCTTGTGGCCATAGATAAGAATAACCTTTCAAAGGGTTAAACCCAATAAAACTCTATAACAACAATAGTAATGGAAGAGACAAAGCAGTATTATTTAACGGTAATCGGTTTAGGTTATGTAGGATTACCATTGGCAGTTGAATTTGCAAAAAAATATCCTGTCACAGGCTTTGATATCAATAAAGAGCGTATAACCGAATTACGCACTGGCAACGATCATACGCTGGAAATAAGCAGCGACCATCTGGGGTCGGTTCTTAAAAAGAAACAAGACAGCTTAACCGGTTTATGGGTGAGCGATCAGCTCGAAGATATTAGAACAAGTAATGTTTTTATCGTTACGGTTCCCACCCCGGTTGATAAATATAACCGTCCTGATCTTACTCCGTTAGTGAAAGCCAGCGAAACAGTAGGGAAGGTGTTGAAGAAAGGCGATATCGTTGTATATGAATCTACCGTATATCCCGGTGTAACTGAAGAAGAGTGTGTACCCATTCTCGAAAAGATCTCGGGCCTGAAGTTCAATGTAGATTTCTTTGCCGGTTACTCGCCCGAGCGTATAAACCCCGGTGATAAGGAACATACGGTTACAAAGATCAAAAAAGTGACTTCCGGTTCTACACCCGAAGCGGCGCAGGCGGTAAATGAAATTTACAAAAGCATAATTGTAGCAGGAACGCACCTCGCGCCTTCGATAAAAGTGGCTGAAGCGGCTAAAGTAATTGAGAATGCGCAACGCGATATCAACATTGCCTTCATCAATGAACTGGCCAAAATATTTAACCTGCTGGATATCGACACCCAGGAAGTTTTGGCAGCAGCATCAACAAAGTGGAACTTTTTGCCGTTCCGCCCCGGTTTGGTGGGCGGTCACTGTATAGGCGTTGATCCGTATTACCTGGCGCAAAAAGCCATGGAAGTAGGTTATCACCCCGAGATCATTCTGGCAGGCCGCCGGTTGAATGATGGAATGGGCGCATATGTGGCCGGGGAAGTGATAAAACTTATGGTGAAAAAAAGTATACCGGTTTCCGGTAGTAAGGCATTGGTTTTAGGCATTACCTTTAAAGAGAACTGCCCCGATGTTCGCAATACGAAGGTTATTGATATAATCCGCCACCTGCAAAGCTACCACGTACAGGTCGATATTTACGATCCCTGGGCTGATCCCGAAGAAGTATATGAAGAGTATGGGGTGAAAACGGTGCAGGAATTACCCGCTTCACAAACACAGTACAATGCCGTGATCCTCGCTGTAGCGCATAAACAGTTTAGTTATGACACCATCAAAAAATTATGCAGCGACTCATGTGTACTGTTCGATGTAAAAGCTCATTTGAATAAAGAATTAGTTGACGCACGTTTATAACTATTAATTATGTACGATCAGAAATATCATACAACCGATATCAGCAAGGCCAGCTTTTTGATAACAGGCGGCGCCGGCTTTATCGGTTCAAACCTGGTAGAATATTTAATGACGCATGGCGCCGGCAAAGTGCGTGTGCTGGATAATTTCAGTACCGGTTCAATGGAGAATATTGAACAGTGGTTTGCCCGCCCTGAGTTTAGTTTGATAGAAGGCGATATCCGCGACCTCGATACCTGTCGCCGCGCCGTGGAGGGAATTGATTATGTATTGCACCAGGCGGCGCTTGGTTCAGTACCCCGCTCAATCAATGACCCCATTACCAGTAACGATGTGAACGTAAGCGGTTTTCTGAACATGCTGGTGGCTGCCCGTGATGCCGGTGTAAAAAGAATGGTGTATGCAGCCAGCTCGAGCACCTACGGCGATCATCCCGGTTTGCCTAAAGTAGAAGATAAGATCGGCAACCCGCTTTCGCCATATGCGGTTACGAAATATGTAAATGAACTGTATGCACAGGTGTTCAGCCGTACATACGATTTTCATACCATCGGCTTACGCTATTTCAATGTGTTCGGTCCCCGCCAAAACCCACGCGGGCCCTATGCTGCGGTAATTCCGCTGTTTGTGCAAAGCGCATTGAAACAGGAAGCGCCCTTCATTAACGGCGATGGCGAAACGAGCCGCGATTTCACTTATGTTGAAAATGCCGTACAGGCGAACATAAAAGCGGTGCTGGCGCAGGAGATCAATAAGCATGAAGTAGTGAACATTGCAGTAGGAGAGAGCACTACACTGAACCAGTTGTGGAAATTCATTTGTGAGCATACCGGTATCAGCCTGGAACCTCAATATCGCGAAGAGCGTAAAGGTGATGTTAGGCACAGCCTTGCCAATGTAGACAAAGCGCAGCAGTTGATCGGTTATAAACCCGCTGTAACAATTCAAAAAGGATTACAAACAACCGTGGAGTGGTATAAGCAGTCGTCGTATATAAAAGTAACATCTTAAACCCGCTGGCCAGCCAGCAACCGGAATTAATAAATTTAACGTACAATGAATAGAAACCACATACATCCGTTCACCCTCATCCTCTGTTTTGCAGCGTTTGTTCTGATGCTTACCACTTCTTGCAGTACCAGTAAAAAGTTAAATTACTTTAATGATTTACCCAATGCAGAAACGTACGAGTTGAAGAATATGCCCGTGCCCGACCGTATTATCGAACGCGGCGACAGGCTCGATATCTCCTTTATCGTAAAAGACCAGGAAAGCGCCGCATTTTTCAATAAACATAGTATGACCGGTGTGGCTGGCGCCGTTGGTGCGGCTACTGGTGCAGCAGGTGGCGGAACAGGCGCAGGCAATTCCGATTACCTGATCGACCTGGAAGGTGAAGTGGAAATTCCGGTAGTTGGCAGGGTAAAGCTGGCTGGCTTAACAATAAGCCAGGCGAAACAAAAACTGGCCGCGCTGGTTAGTCCTTACCTGAAAGATCCGCTGGTTGAATTGACCTTCAGCACTTTCAAAGTAACCGTGCTGGGTGAGGTAAAGAACCCCGGTACCTTCGTGATCTCTGCGCAACATGCCACCCTTTTCGAAGCACTGGCGGCTGCAGGCGATCTGCCCCATAGCGCCAAACGGTACGATATTCGTTTGCTGCGTAATTACAACGGCAAAAGAACAGTACATAAGTTTGACCTGAGAAAGTCAAGTGTGCTGGAAGATCCGGATATTTTTCAAATGCGGCCCAACGACGTGATCTACATACAGGCCCGTTCCGGTTCATTGTTCAAAGAAGACTTCGGTTTAGTGGCTTCAGTGGTTACTATTCTTATCTCCGCCGTAACACTCGGATTTTCCATTCAAAACTCTAAAAACTAAAACTTTCAGCTATGGAGCAGAAGTATTATGATGAGCCAGAAGAAAGTAAAGGTTTTGACGCAAAACGACTTTTCTCGAAACTGGCAAAAGGCTATTACTGGCTTATTTTATCAGCTGCCATTTGTTTAACCGCGGCGTTCCTGTATATACGCTATACAGTACCGTTGTACCAGGTATCTACTTACATACAGGTACAATCGCCCAGCGAAGTGACCACCAATATATTGGGTGGCTCTGCATTTGGCCAGGGCGGCCCGGCCGCTGCCGCACAGGCGCAACCTGATTTGAACAGCGAAATCTTTAAGCTGGAGTCTGCAGCGCTTATTCAGCAGATCGTAGACTCTTTGCATTTGAATATTGAAGTAATGACAAAGGGCAGGGTGCGTGATAATCCACAACACCTCGATTCATTACCGTTCACCATTAAGGTAAAACGGTGGGATGTTGATGAAGCCACCCCGGTTTATAATCTGCAGATAAGTGAAGACGGATATAAAATTCAGCTTGAAAAAGAAATTGTAAAGGGATTTTATAATATACCGCTGGTATTTAAACACGATACCATTACAATTGAGCCCAGGCCGTTCATTGCCATAAAAAAAGATGATTACCTGCTGCGTTTCCCCGGTGAAGACGGCGCTGTAGCAAAGTATTCATCGCGGATCTCTGCCAGCGCCGTACCCAAAGGCGGTATGGCCATGTTGCAGGTATCGGTGCGTGATGAAATACCTGAAAGAGCCAAACAGATAGTTGATGTGCTGTTATACAATTATGATGCAGCCAACTTCGAACATAAAAGCAAGGCGCTGCGTACGGAAATAGAGTTCCTCGAGAACCGGCTGGCGACAGTATCAGGCGAATTGTCTACCCAGGCCAATAAAGTAAAGGATTTCAAATCACATAACCGGGTGAACGACGTTGGAACTTCTGCCAACCAGATCCTTGGGAACCTGGTAACGCTCGATAGCCGCAAAAGCGAGAACGTGTTCAAGGAAAACCTGCTGAACCAGGTGGAAGCCAGTATTCAACAGAGCGGTCAGGAACAGATCATACCAAACGTTGCTGCTTTAACTGACCCCGGTTTAAGCGCTTTTGTGGATGGTTATAATAAACTGGTGTTAAGAAAGAAAGAGATCCTCGACCGCGGTACGCCACAGGATATTCGTTTGCCTGATATCAACGCCGGTTTGGCCACTGCAAAGAACAGCATCTATTCAAGCATTAACAGTATTCGCCAGCAACTGCGAACAGCCAATGCGCTGATCGCTTCACAGGAGCAAAGCCAAACAGGCCGCTTCCAGGGTATGGCTGAAAAAGAAAAAGACCTGAACCAGACCAACCGGGTGTTGGGTGTAAAAGACGCCCTGTATACGTTCCTACAGCAAAAGATAGAAGATAAGAAAATGGAATACGCTTCGGCCGGAATTGCGGGCTCGCGTGTCATTGACTGGCATATCAGCAAGAGTGTAAATCCCAAGCCTTACATGGTGTACGCCATCGGCTTTATTTTAGGAATAATGATCCCCGTGCTGGTAATTGTAGTACAGTTCATGCTGAACAATAAGATCGAAACAAGGGAAGATGTGCAGGGCATTACATCGCTGCCGATTGCCGGTGAAATCATTCTCGATAACAGCAAGGCCGATGTGGTGATAGCGGAAGAAACCGTATCGCCGATCGCCGAACAGTTCAGGACGCTGCGTACGAATATCTCGTACATGGGTTACGGTCCCGATCATAAAGTGCTGATGGTAACATCGAGCATGAGCGGTGAAGGAAAAAGCTTTGTGAGCCTGAACCTGGCAAGTTCGCTTGCCATCAGCAGCAAGAAAGTGATATTGCTTGAGTTTGACCTCCGCAACCCCAGTTTGAGCGAGCGCTTAGGGTTTAAAAAATCTGCCGGAATCACCAATTTCTTACGTGGTGAAAGTCAGGTTGACGAACTGGTACAGGCGGTTCCTGAAATGGAAAATCTTTCTTTCCTGAGCGCTGGTACGCCGTTACCGCTGAACCCCGGTGAGATCATTCTGAACCCAAGAATGAAACTCCTGTTCGATTACCTGCGGGCGCATTACGATTACATAGTAATGGATACGCCACCGGTTGAAGCGGTATCGGATGCATTGTCGTTAGGTAAACTGGCCGATATCTCATTCTTTGTACTGCGCCATAAGTATACGCTTCGGCCATCGATAAAACTGATCAACCAGTTGCACAACGATCATAAACTGCCGCATATTTCGCTGATCATAAATGGTATTAAACCAGGTTATGGATTCCAGCATGTATATGGTTACGGTTATGAATACGGACAAATGGGCAAAGGGAAGAAAAAAAAGAAAAGCTCAGACGGAAAATTAAAAATAGCATAGAAAGAAGAAAGCTAAACGCTTAATGCCGAACGCTCAACGCAAAGCCGCCTGATAAGGGTGTTCTATGTTAAGCGTTTTGCGTTCTGCGTTCAGCGTAAAATATAGAACGATGAAATTCTCTTTGAAGAAAAATTTTCTTACTCATTTCAAATATTACTATAGTATCATAGGTAGTAAGCTGTTGTTCTTTCTGGGGCTGAGCATTTTGATCAGCTTTCTGGATGGTATGGGGCTTGCCATGTTCATTCCACTGCTGAAAGCGGTAGGTGATGGGCAGGCGCAGCAGGCTGCAGCCGATAACCAGGAGTCGCTGGGGCAAATTCAGCATATCATCAATCTCATTAAGAAAATGGGATTTGAGCTTACTATTACCACAGTGCTGGTTTCATTGGTTTCGTTGTTTGTGTTCAAGGGGACAATGAAATATTTCCAGATGAAATATTACGCCGGTTTACGCGAGCTGTTCATCAAAAAAGTTCGATACAGGCTGGTGCAGAACCTGGAAGGGTTGTCGTACAGCGCCTTTTTGAAAATTGATTCGGGTAAAATTCAGAATACGCTTACCGTTGAAGTGCAGCGGTTGTTCTCTTCATTCCATTTTTATTTTACCGCAGCCCAGGCATCGGTAATGTTGCTGACCTATATGTTCCTGGCGTTCCTGGCCAACTACCAGTTCGCCGTACTCGTATGCGTTGGAGCGGTGGTGTCGAACCTGATCTACAACAATATTTATAAAACCACCAAGAACGCTTCGAACGAATTATCGAAAAAGGGCGCCGACTTCAACAGCTTCCTCATACAAACCACGCATCACTTTAAATACCTCAAGTCGACGAACACCTTTAACCGGTATTCAGGCAAGTTGAGGAATGTGATCAATCAGGCTGAAGGGTTGAACAAGAAGATCGGTCACATGACGGCCATTGCTACCAGTATAAAAGAGCCCATCATTGTAATAATAGTAATGATGGTGATTTTTGCCCAGCTGAACTGGATGGGTGCCAGTTTGGGCAGCATCATTTTGAGTTTGTTACTGTTTTATCGCGCCCTTAGCTATCTCGTAATGACGCAGAACTACTGGCAGGGCTTTATAGAGAACAGCGGCGGTATCAACTCCGTAACATCACTTACCAATGAAATGGCAGCCCTTCAGGAAGTACACGGGCCGGTTGCCTTCAAAGCCATCCAGGACAAAGTAGCGCTTAAAGACGTTTCGCTTTCATACGATAGTTTAAAAGTGCTCGATGGCATTAATATAGAGTTGCGGAAGAAATCGACGATAGCGCTGGTAGGTGAGAGCGGCGCCGGCAAAACAACGCTGGCCAATATGATCGCCGGCCTTATTCGTCCAGATTCCGGTGAACTGTACATCGACGGCATTCCAATGGCGCAATACAACCTGAACACCTACCGCGACAAGGTGGGTTATATTTCACAGGAGCCGGTTGTGTTCAACGATACTATCTTTAATAATATCACCTTCTGGGCCGAACCTACGCCTGAAAATATAAAGCGTTTCAACGATGTGTTGCGAATGGCTTCGCTGAATGGTTTTGTAGAATCGCTGCCTGAAAAAGAAGAAACGCGCCTTGGCGATAATGGGATCCTGATCTCGGGCGGACAACGTCAGCGTATCTCCATCGCCCGCGAGTTATACAAACACACCGAAGTGCTGATATTCGATGAAGCTACTTCGGCGCTGGATTCCGAAACCGAAAGGATCATCCAGGAGAATATTGAACAATTGCGGGGCAATTATACCATCGTACTTATAGCGCACCGCTTATCTACCATAAAAGAAGCAGATACCATTTACCTGCTGGAAAAAGGAAAGGTCACAGCTTCCGGTTCCTTCGATGAAATGGTAAACAAATCGACCCGGTTTCAGAAAATGGTTTCACTCCAGGGTATATAGGGTAGCTCCCCGTTGATCGATCGCTCTTTAAAAAACATTGTCAGGAAGGCATTACGGAAACGTGATGCCTTTTTCCCGAAACGCATACCTTGTTCTGTGCACATTGTTTCTTGTTACAACCCCGTGTTTTTTGATCCTTGTCCGAGCAATCAATCAGGAAATAGCACCCTCATGATACCAATTACCAAACCTTTTATGCCCCGGCTGGAAGAGTATGAAAATTACATTCGGGGTATATGGCAACGCCAATGGCTTACTAATAACGGTCCCCTTGTAAATGAACTGGAGCTACGGTTAAAGCAATACCTGCAAGTGCCGCACATGTTATATGTTTCCAATGGCACTTCGGCATTGCAGATAGCAATCAGGGCGCTACAATTAAAAGGGGAGATCATTACGACCCCTTTTTCATTTATAGCTACTACCAGCAGCATATTGTGGGAAGGGTGGAAACCGGTATTCGTAGATATCGATCCCAACACATTCAATATTGATCCGGCGCTTATAGAAGCTGCCATTACACCGGAAACTTCGGCAATTATAGCCACGCACGTTTTCGGAAATCCCTGCGATATAGACGCTATACAGGCAATTGCGCAGAAGCATAATTTAAAGGTTATTTACGATGCTTCCCATTGCTTCGGTACAAAATATAAAGACAAATGTGTTTTTCAGTATGGCGATATCAGCGTAACCAGTTTTCATGCCACCAAGCTGTACCACACTATCGAAGGTGGAGCCGTATTCACCATGAACGCTGATCTGCTGAAGGAAATGGCTTACATGCGCAATTTTGGTTTTAATGGCCCCGATGATTTTGCCTGCATCGGCATCAACGGAAAAAATTCGGAGTTTCATGCGGCCATGGGGTTGGTGAACCTGAAATACGCCGACGAGCTGCTGCAGAAAAGAAAATCGCAGTTCCTGCATTATGCCGAACTGCTGCAGGGGATGAACATGCAAATGCAAACCATTGATAAAAATGCCGAATATAATTATGCGTATTTCCCCATCGTTCTTCCTTCCGAAGATCTGTTGAAGAAGATGGAAGCATATATGATCGGGAATGGGATACACCCGCGCCGGTATTTTTATCCTTCGTTACATACGTTGCGGTTTGTAGAAAAGTATGAGTGTACAAACAGCCAGAGCATTGCGCCGCGGGTTATGTGTTTGCCCCTGCATCACGATCTGTCGGAAGAAGAAATGCACATGATTGTAAGGATCTTATTGCGGGTACAGAATAATTTACGATGACGGTAGCGATAATGCAACCCTACTTTTTCCCCTACATTGGTTATTTTCAATTGATACAGGCAGCCGACCGGTTTATATTATTCGACGATGTGCAGTACATCAGGCATGGATGGATAAACCGGAACAGGGTTCTGAAGCCCGCCGATGGTGTTCAGTATATTATAATGCCGCTGGCTTCCCATGCCAGGAATACCCTGATAAAAGATATCAGCGTGGCCGATGTAGAAGGAAGCAGGGATAAAATATTACGGCAAATAGAAC
This sequence comes from uncultured Niastella sp., assembly GCA_966211305.1. Classification (GTDB taxonomy): domain Bacteria; phylum Bacteroidota; class Bacteroidia; order Chitinophagales; family Chitinophagaceae; genus Niastella. The sequence continues at coordinate 1,428 of CBIHPC010000195.1, read as the reverse complement.
ATTATAAAAAGATTGCGCCGTATTACAAACAGGTGCGGACGTTGATAGCAGCTTGTTTTGCAGCCCCGCAAAGTTCAATCACTGAAATGAACGCCGGTTATCTCAAAACCATATGCGATTATATAGGTATCGAATATAAGATTGAAATATCGTCGCAAATGAACTTTGATTATTCAGGTGTGCAGGGTGCAGGTGAATGGGCGTTGAGAATGAGCGAACAATTGCAGGCGACAACATATCTCAACCCGGTAAGCGGCATGGCGCTGTTTGATAAAACCCGGTTTGAGCAAAGCCATATTCGCTTACAATTTCTGCAACCGGTTATAAAGGAATACGATCAGCGCAGGAAACAATTTGAACCGGGGTTGTCGATCATCGATGTGATGATGTTCAACGAACCTGCTGCCATCAAAAATCTTCTAAACGATTACCAGTTAGTATGAAACCAGTGGGCGGTTATTTTGAACTGGAGCTAAGCAAGGGCCGGTATGCGTACCACGAAACGCCTTATACATTCAAAAGCGGCCGGTCGGCCCTGCACTATATACTCAGCGTGTGTAAGCCGGCGCTTGTGTATGTGCCTGTTTATACCTGCAATGCCTTGTTGCAGTCGTTTGAAGCGGCAGGCGTAACATATAAGCGGTATGCAATTGATGAAAAGCTCGATCCGGTTTCATTCCCCGCTCTTCACAGCGGTGAGTATTTTTTATATATCAATTATTTCGGATTAAAAGATGCCACGGTGGAAATGCTTTCGGCCAGGTACGACGAACAACTGATCGCGGATTGTACTCAGGCCTATTTTGTAAAGGGAAACGGAAGATCGTGGTTCTTTAATTCATGCCGGAAGTTCTTTGGCGTACCTGATGGCGCTTACCTGTATCCGCCCGGTCATTTACGACCCGATCGGGTTGATGGCAGAAATGAAACGTATACGGTCGGGCATTTGATACAGCGATTTAACGGCCATGTGCAGGAAGGGTATAAAGCATTTACAGAAAATGAACAGTTGTGTGGTGCGGAAATAACGGGCATGTCGGTGTTAAGTGAATATTTATTATCGAATATCGATCATGCCGGTGTAATTAACCGCCGGCGGGCCAACTACAGCTGCCTGCACCAGGTATTCAGGGATACAAACCGGTTTGCCATAACCGCTTGCGATGAAAGCGTTCCGATGGTGTATCCGTTGATGACGGGTATACCGGTTGACCGGGAAAGGCTGTACAGGAACAAGGTATTTGTTCCTGCGTTCTGGGAAGAAGTGAAGGAAGCCGATAGCCATAAGTTTTCAACAGAAATAAAGCTGGCAAACAACTTGTTGCCATTACCAATAGATCACCGGTACAGTGAAGCCGATATGCAAAAAATGGCGGAAGTAATACAACTTACCATATGAGCAACCAGGTGTACATACGGCCATTGCGG
>CBIHPC010000194.1:0-11552 GCA_966211305.1 uncultured Niastella sp. | reverse complement strand
AATATAACCCAGAAAAGGATTGATGAAATTTTAGATAAAATCAATCAACAAGGCTATCGTTTTCTCACCGATGAAGAAAAAGACATTCTGAAACGGGCGGCGGAAGATGAAGAATTGTAATTTTAAATATGGCCCGGTTTGTTAGAACATTCACAAAGCGGTTGTGCATTATATTGAACGTGGTTATCGCGGGTCTTTTCCTGATAGCCTGCGCCAATGCCTGGCTGCATCCTTCAAAATGGTGGTTTTTTTCATTGCTGGGACTCGGGTTCCCGGTATTGCTCCTCTTTTTATTTGCTTTCCTCGTATTCTGGCTGATCTTCCGCTCAAAATGGGCCATGCTTTCTGCCCTTGTTCTGCTCATCGGTTTAGGGAACATCCGTGTTTTTTTAGGCCTTCATTTCGCCACATCCTATAAACCTGAAAAAGAAAAGGGCGCGCTGCGGATCCTGACCTGGAATGTGCATTGGTTCGATGATCATAACAAAAAGATCAAAGAGCGTAAGGATTACCGAAAAAAGATGATCGATTTTATAAAGGAACAGAATGCGGATGTGCTGTGCTTTCAGGAGTTCCTTGAGCTGGGAAAATCGTTCACTTCCAGTAATACCAACGCTATTGTACAACTTAATTATCCATACTATTACCGCGTTATCGATTATGGTCAGGCAAGCGGCGGCCGCTTTCAGGCCGGAGTGGCCATTTTTTCGCGTTTTCCCATTACTGATACCCAGCGGGTGCGGTATCCCGACCCGGCCAATTTACGGGCGACCGAAAGTTTGATCTCGGCCGATGTGCTGGTAAACGGCAAAAAGATAAGGATCTATACCACCCATTTGCAATCTGTTCTGTTTCAGAAGAACGACTACCGCAATCTCGAGATCATAAAATCGGCCAACGACAGCATGGTGGCTGCCTCGCGGTCGATAGTCAAAAAACTGCGGCAGGGTTATTCCTTTCGCGGCGACCAGGCCGACCTGGTGCGTGGTAAGCTCGACAGTTGTCCTTACCCCGAAATCATTTGCGGCGATTTTAACGATGTGCCCAATAGCTATGCCTATTTCAAAATTAAAGGGAATCGCCAGGATGTGTTTGTGAGAAAAGGCTACGGCATCGGCCGCAGTTTCGCCGCCGTATCGCCTACCCTGCGCATCGATTTTATTTTGGCCGACAGAGCCTTCGATGTGCTGCAGTATAACCGGTTCCTGGTGCCCTGGTCGGATCATTACCCGGTAGTGGCGGATCTGAAGCTGGCTGAGGAATAAGGGGGTGCCATTTGGGTGCCAAATGCCCGAAGTCATACCTCCTGTTTCTTACTTCCTGCTTCATAAATATTTCAAAATGCCTATATTTGAAATATGATCCATTTCTTCACACATTCCTGTTGTTGCTGATTCAATTCGCCGTTCTGGCGGGATACATTTATTTTTGCATTTACCGGCTTTTATTTTAACTATCATCAGACTGATTTAATGATTTTTTATGAGTGAACTGAAAGTCCTGAATTCATATACAAGGCAGAAAGAAGTGTTTAAACCTATCACGCCCGGTCATGTGGGATTGTACGTGTGCGGGCCCACCGTGAGCGGTGAAAGCCACCTCGGCCATGCGCGGCCGTATGTAACCTTCGATGTCATTTACCGTTACCTTATGCATCTCGGTTATAAGGTGCGTTACGTACGCAATATTACCGATGCGGGCCACTTTGAAGAAGAAGGACGGGAAGCGGAAGATAAGATCGCCAAAAAAGCGGTGCTCGAAAAACTGGAACCCATGGAACTGGTGCAGAAGTATACCAACCTTTTTCACTGGGGCATGAAACAGCTCAATAACCTCGATCCCAGCATAGAGCCCACCGCCACCGGCCATATTGTTGAACAGATAGAAATGATCAAAAAGATCATAGAAGAAGGATACGCTTATGAAATAAACGGCTCGGTGTATTTCGATGTAAAAAAGTATGCAGAGGGTTACCCATATGGCAAACTAAGCGGCCGGGTGATGGATGATCTGCTCGAAACTACCCGTGAGCTGGAAGGCCAGGATGAAAAAAGGAATAAACAGGATTTTGCCTTATGGAAAGCGGCGCCCGAAGAACATATTATGCGTTGGGTAAGCCCATGGGGCGAAGGGTTTCCCGGCTGGCATATCGAATGCTCGGCCATGAGCACCAAATACCTCGGCAGTGAATTCGATATACATGGCGGCGGTATGGACCTCCAGTTCCCGCATCATGAAAGCGAGATCGCCCAAAGTACTATCTGCAATAAACATGTGCCGGCGCGGTATTGGTTGCACAACAACATGATCACTATCAATGGCCGCAAAATGGGCAAAAGCTATAACAATGTGATCAAGCTGACTGAACTGTTCAGCGGCGATCATCCGTTGCTTGAAAAAGCTTATACCGGACCAACTATTCGCTTTTTCATTTTGCAAACCCATTACCGCAGCACGCTCGATTTCAGCAACGAAGCCCTGCAGGCATCGGAAAAAGGATTGAAACGCCTGTGGGAAGCGTATGAAGTATTGGGTAAGCTCGACGTGAGCGGGCTGAAGACCGAAGCAGGCGATGCAGCGCTGGATGAAAAAATAACGAAGTTGGTACTTGAGCTTGATGAGTTTATGAACGATGACTTCAATACCGCCAAAGTGCTGGCCAATATGTTTGAACTGGTACCGGTTATCAATTCAATAAAGGATAAACATATTGCTCCCAATGCGCTGAGCGCTGGCACAATGGAGTTACTGCAGAAATATTTTAAAACATACATTGAAGATATCCTGGCGTTAAACGGCGACGTGGAAAAAGAAGATGGTAAACTGGAAGGGGTGATCGGTTTGTTGATAGAAATAAGAAAAGAGGCCAAGGCCAGAAAAGACTACGCCACCTCCGACAAGATCCGCCAGCAGTTGCAGCAACTGGGCATTTTATTGAAAGATGAGAAAGATGGCGGAATGAGTTATTCGTTTGCGTAAGAATACAACCGCAAGCTTCAGGCAAATTTCTTAGGTGCGTCAACCCGGTGATCCGGCAAGGCGCGCCTTTTCTTTTTATTCAGCCGTTTGCCTTCGTTCCCCAATGCCCACGGGTATGTACTAATTGTATTGCTTGTGGCTTGCAGCGTACAGCTTGTAGCTGTATTCCATTATCACATTAGCTAATTGGCAAATTATCACATTGTCCTGCGTGCCCGAATCATTTCCCGCTTGCCCGGGGGCCCGGGAATTTTTTCAACGCTGAACCCCGCTGCCAGCAGCGCGCGCCGAACATCTCCCTTACTGCAGTAGGTGACAAGAATACCATCAGGCGCCAATATGTTCAGCATGCGCTCAAACACTTCTTTTGTCCATAATTCAGGTTGCGCACTGGGTGCAAATGCGTCGTAGTAGATGATGTTTACCGGCTCACCCGTTGTATAATCGGCAAGCAACGATCTTATCTTTTTAAAAGAAAAGAAATTGGTAATGTGCTGGGTACTGTTCCATTCACCGGAATGCAAAGAGTCGAATACCGGTTGCCAGAAGCCCTGTTCCAGGGCTGTGCAATAGTTCAGTTCCCGCGTAATAGACTGTTCAAGGGGAAATGCTTCTACCGTTTCATACATTATTTTCCGTTGCCGCCTTTTGGCCTCGAGGATCGAAAGCAGGGCATTGAGCCCGGTGCCAAACCCCATTTCAAAAATTACACAACGGCTGGCAGATGTATGCTTGTCAAACCAGTACTTCAAACCCGATTCAATAAATACGTGCAACGATTCCTGAACAGCCCCATATACCGAGTGGTAAGCAACCTCCCACTCGGGAATAGCTACAGAATGCGAACCATCTTTTGTAACGATCAGGTTTCGTTGCATGAGAAAACAAAATTAACGGCTAAATTGCAATAGACCGCTAATGGCCTTGCTGTAAACTACAAAATAAAATGAGTCAGGATTATACCTTACACCTTTCGAAGGATAAAAAAATTAAAAAGCTCATTGAGCACCACGGTGTATTCACCCTTACCAAACGAAAAAACGTTTGCATTTATCTGTGCGCCTCCATTATGAGCCAGCAACTTTCAACCAAGGTGGCAGATGTTATTTATCAACGGTTTTTGAACCTGTACGGCGGCAAAGAGCCAAAGCCTGAACAGATCATTGATACCGCACCCGAAACTTTACGCGCCATTGGGTTATCGAATGCCAAAACAGGTTACGTACAGAATGTAGCGCGTTTTGCATTGGAACAGGGTATGGACCAGCGCAAGCTGGGCAAAATGGATGATGAGGAAGTGATAACCTACCTGTCGCAGATAAAAGGTGTTGGCCGCTGGACGGTTGAAATGTTGCTGATGTTTGCCCTCGGCCGAGAAAATGTATTTGCCATTGACGACCTTGGCATCCAGAATGCCATGATAGCCCTGTATAAACTCGACCGCACCGATAAAAGACAATTCAGGGAAGATATGTTGCATGTAGCCAACAAATGGAGCCCCTACCGTACCTATGCCTGCATGTACCTCTGGCGCTGGAAAGATAACCCGCCGCCATTAAAGAACCGGTAGCCCAATCGGCAATCGGCTCGAAATTCGGGCGGCGCGAGGTCGTAAATACATCCCAAATTTCACGTTTCACGTTTGCCTTTTGCCGATTCACGATTTATTGAAGCACCGCGGCGCCCTCTTCCACCTGTTCTTTCAATTGTTTAATGGTCATGTTGTACAATACGCTGTGGCGGTTTTGTACCCGTTGCACCAGGTGCACATGGGCAATAAAGTTTTGAACGATCGCTATCTTGTCGCTTGGTGTTACCACCAGCAGTTGCAGGTGCAGCTGTTTACAAAGCTCCATGAGGTAGGTGGCTTTTTCTTCGTCCTGGTTGCTGAAGCTTTCATCCACCGCAATAAAACGCAGGCTCCGGCTGTTCTTACCTTCGCGGGTAATACCAAACTGATAAGCGATAGCGCTACACAAAATGGTATAGGTGAGCTGTGCCTTTTCACCACCCGACAACTGTCCCATTTGCCGGTAGGTTTTCTTCAGTTCGTCGGTATTGCGGAATTTTTCATCGGCCCAGAATTCAAACCAGTTACGTACATCCATAACCTTGTTACGGTAGCTTTCGTTTTTATCAAGCTCGTCTATCAGCGGTTGTACCTTCTGGGTAAAGTGTTTCGATTTTTCCTCGAAGCTGCTTTGCTGCCAGTTGGCGGCCTGCGGCAATGCATCGAGCAGGCGGGCGCGAAACTCTTTGATATCCGTTCCGGCCCCTATCGGTCTTTTGCCTAACTGAATATAGGTATCGGGCAGTCGGTTGAAGTTAATGCCGCTTAACGATTGGTTCAGGCGGGTTACACTGTTATTGATATCGCGTTCCCATTTTTCCATTTCCTCGTTCAGTCCGCCGATCTTGTACGTAATGGTATCGTTGATATAACTTTCAAAATCACGTTTGTATTTGGGCAGGTTCTCGTGCACCAGTTTTGCCAGCCAGTCGATGTATTCATTGGCATAAGCCGCATCTTCGGGCAGGTGTTGTACGTCGCCATCCCATTCGGGCGAGAACCTGCTTTTTAATTCTGAAGAAGGGTTCTTGATACGGTTGATACATTTGTTCAGTTGTGTTTCTTCGCGGTGTAATTCGTCTTTTTGCTTTTCGTGCAGTTTCAGTTTCTCCTGCTTCAGCCCTTCGTAAATTTCATCGATGTTATCGAGGGTTATGTTCGATAGCAGGGTCGCCTGTTGTTGCTGAAACTGTAGCAATCCGTCTTTATCGGTTTCATTGATATGCTGTAATAGCGGTAGTATGGCATCCTGTTGCAACTGGTATTGTTCAGCGCGGTCTTTCAACCGGGTTTCATCTATAAGCAGTTGGGCGCGTTGTTTTTCCGCTTCTTCTTTTTTCTGTTGAATATCCAGCAACTGCGCTTTTAAATTATCCAGCTCTTTATTGGCCTTGCGCAAACCGTTTATCTGTTCCTGCAGCTTGTGAATTTCGCGTTGAACGCCGGCAATGTTCAGTTCTGCAAATCCTTTATGATCGCGAATACGCGTAATGGCATAGAATTGCTTTTGCAGCCGCTCATCCTTGCTTTTGCATTTATCAAGCGTTTCCCTGGCTTTCACCACCTGGTCGGCCAGCTGGTTACGTTTTTTTATCAGGAATTCTTTTTTCTTTTCATTGTTCCAGCCCATCACGTATTTACCGGGGTCGTTCTTACCCGAACGGTCGTCTTTTTCATGGCGGCTTTTGTTTTTGATGAGGCCGTTCAGGGTAATGGCCTTGTCGTACCGGTCGAGCGCTTTTTCATCGTTGATACAAACGTGATCGTAAAACGAAATGATCTGTTGCTCAACCCAGGCGCTTAATTTGTTTTCAGAATAAAACTCCAGCTTGTCGGCAACGGAATCCTTTTCTGCATTTTGCATAATGGGATTATCCGTAACGTGATCATATACCAACCGTATACCTAGGTGGGTGTTGTTTACGTATTTGTTTACCTTTTTATAGTGCTTATCCGGAACCAGCAGCCGCAGGGCGAATGGCCGCAATAGTTTTTCAAGCGCAGGCTGCCATTCCATTGAATCGGCGCGCACCTGCATTAGTTCGCCGCAATAAGGAAGATCGTTCTGATCGAGGTTCAGCGCATCGCAGATCTGTTTGCGAACGCTGATGAGGTTGGAGGGAATATTGTTTTTGCTTTGGATCAGATTGTTCAATTCATCTTCAACCTTCTTTTTATCGGCATCCCATTTGTCTTTATTACGTTTGGCCGTGTATTCATCTTCTTCATTGAGGCGTTGTTTGGTTTCCAGCTCAAGCCTTTTTCTGTTTACCTCTTTAACTATACGGTTGTAAGCGGCTTCATCGGCAGGCGATTTTTCCTCCACATGTAATTCCTCGCACCAGCTCGTGAACTGCGCCAGGTTTTCGATAGTCTCGAGTTTTTTCAACTCCAGTTCCTGTACTTCCTTTTCAAGGTTCTGCATACGTTGCCCGGCCTTGTTCTGATCTATCTGGTTCCTGATCACCCGCTCTTCTTCCTGCAGTTGGTCGTAAGTTAATTTTTGTACCTGCTGTTTTTGCTGAATATCTTTAATGGTGGCATTGCTTTCTTCAATGGCCTGTTGCAGTAATTCATTGCGGGTGTAACTGTTCCAGATGCGTGCTGTTTGCAGCAATTGTTCCGATTGTTCTATTTCGCTTTTTAACGCGTTGTACGCTTTGTAGTGCTGTTCAACCGGGGTCAACAACCGGATCTGTTCTTCTGCTTTTTCAATATTACGCTGGGCATCGAGCAGGGTGGCCAGGTGTTTTTTCAGGTCCTGGAACGATTCTTCCATATTGCGCGGCTCCAGCATGTGCATGCGAATAAACTCATCGAGGTTTCCCAGTACTTTGATCCCAACGGTTTGGTTGAACAGTTGTAAAGCCTGAACGCTTTGCATGCCGAGCACATGCACCAGTTGCTGGGCATATTTGCTGGCCGCATCGAACCATTCTATTTGTTTACGGCTTCCTTTATTATAGCGTTGATCGAGCGATTTTTTCCATTGTCCGTTGAGGTCAAAAGGTTTGAAATCTTCATCGATGCGTAGCGGTTTATGGGCAATGCCAAAAAGCCTTTTCATATCGCCGCCTGTAAAATACCGTACCTGGAAAAGCGTCACCGTTTGTTCGGCTTCATTGGCAAAATGCGCCAGCAGAATGCTATAGGCTTCTTCTTTGTTCTCGCGCAGGTAAAGGGTTTTTAATGAACCGGTGCTTTCGCTGTTCATTGAGCCGTAACCACCCATTACATAGGTTTCTTCGGTACGGTCGCCCTTTTTCTCACTGCCGCTACTCTGGTTATAAAAGCGGTATTTCTTTTCCGGAACTATCAGGGTGAGCAGCGCATCAACAAAAGTGGTTTTGCCGCTGCCATTGGCGCCGGTAAGCAAACTGGTTTCGCCCATTGGCCTGATGCTGTGAACCACATCATCGAATGTGCCCCAGTTGAAGATCTCCATGTATTGTAACCGAAAACCGCTTTTTTGACTATCAGTGCTGAAAACGTTTAACTGCATAATTGTTTACTCCTGTGTTTTGTACTACTGTTGCTCCTGCTGAACCGGCTGGTTTGTTTCTTTTTCTTCTTTATACCGTACCAGCTGCTGATAGAAATGGTCCAGGTCCTCGCTGCTTACTTTTGCTTTTATGATCTTTTTAATGCGGAATTTTTGTTCATCGGCGAGGTCGCTCGTTTCTGTTCTATCGAGAAAGCCATTTTCTTCGGCTTTATCAATAAGCCGGTCTATTTCCTTCAGGAACTTTACCCGGCTGGCATTTTCTTTAAAGAACAGTTCGGCGTACTCTTTTATTTCGCGACGTTTTTTTATCAGCTCACGGTTGGTGGCCTCGCCTACTTCAAACTCGGCCATCATTTCGCGCAGCAGAACAAGCATCACGCTTTCTTCATAAGTAAGCGATCTTCGCTGGATCCAGCTAACCGGGTTCTCGTCCTCTTCAAAAGGGTAATGTTTAACATAGGCATAACCATCCTGTTCGTCGAGCACAAGGGACAATCCCATTTGCAACAGGAAGCTGGTTAGTTCAACCTTGTATTGTATCAGCTTTTCCCAGGTGTTTTTCTCCACGTATTCAACCGGCCCCTTCAGCAGTTTTATAAAAACAGATGTATATGGTAATATTCTTTGCTGGCTGCTCATATCGTTTATTTGCTAAATAATAAATAAGGTACTTCTACAAATTTTGTGGCGGCTTCATTTATCGGTATATGCTCACTGGTATTTTGGATCACCTGCACCCGGCTGGCCTTATCGCGCAGGAAACTGAAATAACTCACAATTTCAGCAATGCCGTTCTCCAGTGGTTGTTGTTCCAGTACTTCTTTCAGGGTGGCGGTTTGTTTTTCTTTCAGCGCATACTCCACTTTCTGCCATAATCTTTTTTTATCTATGAACGTAGTGTTTACCATTCGGCTGAACCGTTCGGGATCTGCGATCTTTTCGCTGGCTGCTACCGGTTGTTTTACCGTTACCATCGCTTTCTTTTGTTCAAACTGCAGCCTGCGTTCCATCAGCATTCTTATTTCAACCCCTTCGTCTATGGAAATACCCGCCTTCACTTCCCCATCGTCCATCAATTCGAAGATCAGTTCTTTAATATTTCCTATCTGGTGGCGTAACCGCTTATGCCGCGCAATTTCTTTTTCAGAAATAATGCGGCTGAGCTTTTCGGCCATTTTATCATTGGCGTCGTATACGCTTTTACCCTGCTCGAGCAGTAATGACTTTATGTTTTGAAGGAACTGTTCATCGGCCGCTATGCCGCGGTCTTTCAGCAGGTCGAGCAATTGGGTTGTCAATTCCTTCCAGTCCTGCTGGCCGGCCCGCGAAATAAGAAAGTCCCAGAACGCATAAAAGCTTTTGCCCTGGTTGCTGTTACGCAGGGCGTCATATGCTGCGAAGGCAAAACCTACGATGGCGCCTTTGTTCTGTTCTGCTTTTGTATGTTGCTCAACGATGGCGCGGTGAATTTGCTTGAAGTTGTCTTCCACTTCCCTGAAATCGCTGATAAGGTCATAACAGAGCCGGGTAAACAGTTCGAGCCGCTCCTGCACCTGCGAGTTGCTATAGTTGGCCGGCGCCACGCCCAGTTCGATGGCTTTTATTTCTTTATCGATTTCGGCCCGGCGGTCTTTTAACATTTGCAATCGTTTCGGGCGGTCGTCTTCCGTTTTCTCAACTATATCCTGTAACGAATTGAATAGCAGTTTGAACCTGCTTTCCGTACCCACGTGGTTGCGTGCCTGCAGGGAGAGCAGCCATTGAAATACTTTTTCGGTATGGGCGCTGAGCTGGTATTGCACATTGCCTTCGGCATCCTGCAGATCCTGCAAAATTCTTTTTTGCACCCAGTTTAGGATGTATTTACGGCTGCGTGTTTCTTCATCTTCCCCAAAGACGATCTTGGCTTCCTCAAAATCTTCGGTACCGTCTTCCTGGTGCGAAAGCGTTTCGGATAGCAGTTGTATTAACGTATCCTCCTGTATTACAAACCTGTTATCTTCTTTATATACCTGGTATAGAAAGGGTAAATACCAACGGGCGCTTCGGGAGCGAAGCATTTGTACGGCGGGACTGGCGGTCAACAAATACAGTAAATCTTCCTGTTTCATATTCACAATTCCTGTACTGGTTCAGAATTAATACAGAGGGTCTAAAATAGGCCAATTTGACAAATTCCCTAATTTATATCTCCCCGTTCTGTGTATAAATTCTTCTCCTGATAATTTTTAATAATATTGTTGTATTTTGGTAATTTTCAGAAGGCCGTAGCCCATAAAAACTGCGGGAAGATGACATCCTGCGCTACTTATACTTTCCGCACGCAAATGGCGAAGCAATCCACAACAACCACATCGATGATATTTATGGCAATAGCATTAGCGTGATCAGTACTTTTTGAAACATTTAACCGGGTGCGTTAGTGATGGCTGGTTATACCCAGTTACATGAGCGGCTGGTCACCGCAAGTGACAAACTACTCATATAAAATATAAACAGAGGCTTGGTTTTATCAACCGTTTTTTTCTATCTTACCAACCTCTAATTTGTAGCTTATCCCATGCGCCTTATAAAACAAAGCATTTTATATTTTAAAGAGGGTAATTCCGATAAAGTTTATGAGATCGACCTTTGTGATGTAGGAAATGATAAATATGTGGTGAACTTCCGCTATGGTCGAAGAGGCGCCAAATTAAAAGAAGGCAGTAAGACCCCGGTGCCCGTTGCCCTGGCCGATGCAGAAAAGATCTTTGGTGAACTGGAAGACGAAAAGATCTCGAAGGGATATACATCTTCAGAAGACGGTGTTTCCTCCATTCCAAAGGCCGCTCCATTCGCGCTGGCAACTGAAACAACTATTGGCGCCAGTTTTATGTCGTTACCGCCCGGCCGCACCAAAGGAATTCTACAGCGATTATATAATGCCGTTCAGGGCAACACCACTTCCTATAAAACAAAATGGAAACTTTCCCGTGTTATATGGAAGGCCGGTGAATATAAAATACCCGAAGCGGCACAATACATTCTGAAGTTATTCAACAATGGCGATGCCGTTCTTCAATATAGTGCCACCTGGGCGCTGGCGCGTTGCGGAAATGAAATAGCCATCCCTGCATTGCAACAAATATTTAAAGAACATTCCTCACCGGTGATCAGTAAAATAGCCGGCGCCGGTCTGTTACTACTTTTAAAAGCGCAGGCCAAAGAAGAACATCTCGCTCACTATCTTAATTCTTTACCCGAGCCAATAAAAGCGGCCATTGTAAACAACCAGGAAAAAGAACTGGCGGCCCTCGTTCAGGAAAGGATCGATCAGCAACAACCGCAATACAACTGGCTCGAACACCTGTATCTTATTTCAACTGAGAAAAGATGGATACGCCCGGTAGTAAAAAGTTTATTGCAACAGGTATTGCTGAAGCCAAATTATTTCAAACATGTGCGGGCGGTTTTTAAACAGGCCGAACTGCTTGATGATTTTGAAATATCGGCATTGCT
>CBIHPC010000193.1:0-11639 GCA_966211305.1 uncultured Niastella sp. | reverse complement strand
AACAGTTCAACCGAATGCAGATCGAGGTGGTTGGTAGGCTCATCGAGCATCAGGAAATTGGCTTTACTGATAATGGTTTTTGCCAGCGCCACACGGGCTTTTTCACCACCGCTCAATACTTTGATCTTTTTATCGATATCATCACCGCCGAACAGGAAACAACCGAGCAGGTTACGCAGTTCCTGTTCCGTTTTCTGGCTGCCGGCCGCTTTCATTTCCTCTATGAGGGTATTGTTCACATCCAGTGCCTCCAGCTGATGCTGGGCATAGAAGCTTTCATCTACATTATGTCCCCACTTGCGCTCACCCGTAAACGACTCGGCCCCGGCGATGATCCGCAGCAGGGTTGATTTACCTTTACCGTTGGCGCCGATAAGGGCGATCTTGTTACCCCGGTTGATCTCGGCATGGGTATCCTCAACAATGGTATTATCGCCAAACTTTTTGGTGATGTGTTTCAGTTCGCACAATACTTTACCCGGCACTTTATCAACCTGGAAGTTGATGCGGATATTGGGCCGTTCAATGGCCACATCCTCTATGCGGTCGAGTTTTTCAAGCCGTTTCATGGCGCTTTGGGCAGCTGCGGCTTTTGACGCCTTGGCCTTGAAGCGTTCAATAAAACGTTCCTGCTGGCGAATGTAATCCTGCTGGTTCTCAAACGCCCGTTGCTGCAGTTCTACCCGCTGTACTTTCTCCGTTTCGTAATAGGAATAATTACCATTGTAAATATGCAGTTGCCGCTGGTAAACCTCTACGATTTTGGTAACCATGCGGTCGAGAAAATATTTATCGTGGCTCACGATCACTACCGAGCCCTGGTAATGCACCAGGTATTTTTCGAGCCATTCAATAGACGGCAGGTCGAGGTGGTTCGTAGGCTCATCGAGCAACAGCAGGTCGGGCTGTTGCAATATCATTTTGGCCAGTAATACCCGCATACGCCAGCCCCCGCTGAACTCGCGGTAAGGCCGCTGCAGGTCGGCATTAGAAAAACCCAAACCCTGTAATACTTCTTCGGTTTTATGATGAATGTTGTACCCGTCGAGGGTGTCCATTTCGTGCAGGCGGTCGGAATATTTATGCAACAGGGCGTCTGTTTCTTCGGCACTGAGCCCGCTGTTTGGTGAGTTCTCGAGTTGTTTACCCAGTTCTTCGATCTCTTTTTCCAGCTGCATCACCCGCTCAAAGGCGCCCAGGGCCACCTGTAAAATTGAATCGGAGGTATCAAAACTCAGGAGGTCCTGGTGCAAATAGCCGATGGATGTGCCGCGGCTGCGTTCTACCGTACCCTCCGAGGGCTGGTACTGACCTACCAGAAGTTTTAAAAGCGTTGATTTTCCGGTTCCATTATATCCAATAAGGCCAATGCGTTCATTGGGTTGAATATGCCAGGTTGCATCTTCTACAATTGCCCGGGCTCCAAATTCAAAAGTAACGTTCGTTAATCCTGCCAGCATAATTTTTTACATCAAATGATCTGCAAAAATATAACAAATAAGGCCGTTAAGGAAGTTAATGGCAAAACTTGATGATGAGAAAATTATAAAGCGCCGGTTCATGCGAAATACCCTGTATATGAAGCAGTAATGTAAGGTTATTCTTTATCTTTGGATTATAATAAACCCGGAACGACCGGCATTTGGAAAACCGGCAGGATTATTTCTTTGAAAATCCTGCTGCACCTTAACCAAACCGCACACTAAACTTAAAAAGGATGAAAAAAACGCTAATCGTAGTTATTTTACTGGTTGTTATGGTTTTGATCGCCCGCCCCTTTTTTTGCAATAGCGATGACAAACAGAGCGAACAGGAACCGGAAAAACAGCAGCCTTTATCGATCTCTGACAATACAGATGCATTTAAACAATCGTTCACCCAGCTTCTTGATGCTTACAATACCCTGAAAGACGCGCTGGTGGCCAGTGATACCGCAAAGGCCACTGCCGCTGCACTGGCATTGCGCACAGCAGCCGACAGTTTGAAGGTTAATGAGATAAAAGGCGACAGCACAGGAGTAATAAAAGAAACTGCGGCCAGTTTTTCAACCACCATTTCAGGTTCGGCCCAGGCTTTGGCAGCAGAAAAAGACCTGAATAATAAAAGAAAAGAATTTGTAACCATAGCTGATAACATCTGGAGCCTTACCCGCACGGTTCGCTATAGCGGTCAAAAGTTATACTGGCAATATTGCCCTATGGCTTTTGACAATAAAGGCGCTTACTGGATCAGCTACGAACGGGAGATAAAAAATCCCTACTTCGGTAGTAAAATGCTGAATTGCGGCACGGTCGAGGATTCACTGAGCTATTAGAAGTAGTTTCCCCGTTCGCCGATAAACCGGTTAACGTTAACGGAAATTACTGCACATGTTGAGGTTCGTTGCGATATTATTGGGGGTATGTTGTGCGCTGTGCGCCACCGCACAGGAGAAATTTACGCTAAGCGGTTATGTGCGCGACTCATTATCGGGCGAAACGCTTATCGGTGCAACGGTTTCCGTTAACGGCAATGGAAAAAACATTGCCAG
Organism: uncultured Niastella sp.; assembly: GCA_966211305.1. GTDB lineage: Bacteria > Bacteroidota > Bacteroidia > Chitinophagales > Chitinophagaceae > Niastella. The sequence goes on along the minus strand of CBIHPC010000193.1, from coordinate 9,109 downwards.
TAACCAGTTTGGTTTCTATTCTATAACACTGCCCCGCGGCACCTACATGGTAGTTGCTACTTTTGCCGGTTATGACATGCAGCCGCTGACCATTTCACTCGACAGGAACATAGACCAAAACTTCTACCTGTCGGCAAAACCTGTTTTGCAGGAGGTGATCGTTTCCGCGCGCCGGCGCGATGGCAACGTTACCACCGCCCAAATGGGTAAAATAGATCTTTCAATAAACCAGGTTAAATCGGTGCCGGTACTGCTGGGCGAAACCGACCTTTTAAAAACCCTGCATTTACTGCCGGGCGTACGCAATGCCGGTGAAGGCAATACCGGTATGTATGTACGCGGCGGCGGTCCCGACCAGAACCTGATTTTGCTCGATGACGCCATCGTATATAATACCGGCCACCTGTTTGGCTTTTTCTCCATCTTCAATTCCGATGCAATAAAGAACATTTCGCTGGTAAAAGGCGGGATGCAGGCCCAGTATGGCGGGCGCTTATCTTCCGTGCTCGATGTGGCCATGAAAGAAGGCAACCTGAACAAGTTCGAGGTTGAGGGCGGAATAGGGGCCATTGCCTCGCGGTTATCGGTACAGGGGCCGCTTAAAAAGAATAGATCTTCCTTTATTGTTTCGGGCCGCCGCACGTATGTCGACCTGCTGGTGAAACCCTTTGTTTCTGATAAAAGCGATTTCTATGGATCGGGCTATTACTTCTATGATCTCAACGCCAAAGTGAACTATATTTTTTCAGAAAAAGACCGGCTGTACCTGAGCGGTTATTTTGGCAGGGATGTATTTACCTACCGCAATGCCCGCCGGGCTTTCAGGGCCGATATTCCCTGGGGCAATACAACGGCCACCCTGCGCTGGAACCATGTGTTCAACCGGAAATTGTTTGCCAATACCACCGTGGTTTATAATGATTATGCTTTTTCCTTTGGCGCGGCCCAAAACGATTTCAACATCAAACTATCATCGGGCATTCACGACTGGAGCGCCAAAACCGATTTCGACCTGTATGCCTCCCCGCAGCATAAACTTCGTTTCGGCGCGGCCTTTACCCATCATACATTCACCCCGAATATCCTGAGCGGTAACCAGGGCGATAACCAGTTCTTCCCCGATAATGAAATGAGAAAATATGCCGGTGAAACGGGTATTTACCTGCAGGACGACTGGGAGGTTAGCAAAAAGATAAAAGTAAATGCCGGCCTTAGGTACAGCCGTTTTGTTCAACTGGGGCCATATAAAATATTCAGTAACGATATCAATGGCAACAAGAGCGACAGCATCAGCTACGGCACCAACAAACCGGTAAAAACATATTACGGCTTTGAGCCCCGGTTCACCATGCGGTATGCCATCAATAACGTAACCTCGCTGAAAGCTGCCGTTACCAAAAACCTGCAATACATACACCTGGTAAGCAATGCCGGTTCTACCTTACCAACCGACCTGTGGGTGCCCAGCACATACCGTGTAAAACCACAGATCAGCTGGCAATATGCGGCCGGGTTCTTTAAAAACTTCAACAATAATATGCTGGAGACTTCGGTGGAAGTGTATTACAAACGAATGGATAACCAGATCGAGTACAGGGAGGGATACACGCCATCTTTAAAAGACCCGGAAGAAGATTTTGTTTTTGGAAAAGGCTGGAGCTACGGAACGGAACTGTTCATTAATAAAACCAGGGGCAAACTCACCGGCTGGATCGGTTATACGCTCTCCTGGACCTGGCGCCAGTTCGATACGCTCAATGGCGGCATCAGGTTCCCGTCGAAATACGACCGGCGGCACGATCTGTCGGTAGTAGGCACTTACCAGTTAAACAGGAAATGGAAGTTCTCTGCTGTGTTCGTTTATGGCAGTGGGAATGCAGTGTCGTTGCCCGAACGCTTTTACGTGATTGGCGGCGTTTTCACCCAGGAATACAGCAAGATCAATCAATACCGGCTGGCGCCATATCACCGCATGGATCTTTCTGCTACGCTTACTCCCCGTATAAAACCCAAACAGAAGTGGCAGCAAAGCTGGGTGTTCAGTATTTATAATGCATACAGCAGGTTGAACCCATACTTTATTTATTTCAGCCAGGACGGAAGTCCGTACGATAGCAGTTTAACCATGAAAACACAGCAGGTTTCGCTGTTCCCGATCATTCCCGCCGTTACCTGGAATTTCAAGTTTTAAACAGTTCCTACAGGCTAACCCATTTCTATTCAAATCGATTTGAATGGAAACAAATACGCATAGGAACGTTGTACGGCTTACCGGCACGAAAATGGTATTACCTCACCGCCGACTTCATGAAATGATACCCTCATGAAACGTCCATCGGGCCAAAACTCAATTATTATTTTCAGATGAAAACATTTATCCTTGGGTTACTGATTTGTATTCCACCGGGGCAGCTGCAGGCTCAACATGATGAGCCAGACCTGAACATGATCAAAAAGATCAGGCAGGAAGGGTTTAACCACTCGCAGGTAATGGACCTTGCTTTTTTTCTCACCGAAGCAAGCGGGCCGCGCCTGAACAATTCTCCCGGTTTTCGCAGGGCGGCGGCTTTTACAAAAAACAAACTCAGTGAATGGGGCCTTAGTAACGCCCGGCTTGAACCATTTGGCGAATGGGGGAAGGGCTGGGAACTGAAGCGTTGCTATGTGGCCATGAGCGCCCCTTATTACAAACCTGTTATTGCATTTCCCAAAAGCTGGACGGCAGGCACCAACGGTTTGCAAACCGCCGGGGTGGTGTTGTTATCGATAGGCGATGCCAGCGACCTGGAGGCATATAAAGGCAAACTGAACGGCAAGGTGATCTTATTGCGGCGGATAGATTCACTGGAACCGGCATACGTGGCCGACGCCAGGCGATACAGCAATGAAGAGTTAAAAGAAATGGCCAAATGGAAAAATGTTGAAGCCGGTGAATTGAACAAAACGGCAAACACCGGATTACAGGGGAAAGGATATACCTCAGCGCATAATCACAATGAAAAACCAAAACGGCCGGGCGGGCTTTCCTATACCCAACTGAAACAGTTTGCCCGGGAGGAAGGCGCCATCGCCATCTTAAGTACGAATCCCCGCGGCCGCGACGGCACCGTGTTTGTGCAGGGCGGCGGGGCCCGGGCAGGCAGTGCCGCTGAAAATTTTCCCGACCTGGTGCTGGCGTATGAAGATTATATGATGCTGCAACGCATGGTGCAACGCCGCATTCTGGTTAAACTCGAAATAGATGTAAAAACGCAGTTCCATACCGATGACCTGCAGGGTTATAACGTAATTGCCGAAATAAAAGGCGCCGATCCCAAACTAAAACATGAGCTGGTGATGATCGGGGCGCATCTCGACTCGTGGCATGCATCAGTAGGCGCTACGGATAACGCCGCCGGTTGTGCGGTGATGCTGGAAGTGATGCGCATTCTGAAAACTTTGAATGTGCAACCCCGGCGAACCATTCGCATAGCTTTGTGGGGTGGGGAAGAACAGGGGCTGATTGGCTCGAAGAACTATGTGCGGCAGCACTTCACCGATACGGCCACGCAACGATACAATGCAGCAGGCGATAAGGTTTCGGTGTATTTCAATCTTGATAATGGAACCGGTAAAATAAGAGGTATTTACCTGCAGGAAAATGCAGCCGTGCAACCCGTTTTTGCCAAATGGCTGCAGCCCTTTACCGACCTGGGCGCTTCAACCATTACGTTACAACGTACGGGCGGCACCGATCATTTGTCGTTCGATGCCATTGGGCTGCCCGGTTTTCAGTTCATACAGGATGACATCGAATATGACTCGCGCACACACCACAGCAATATGGATTCATACGATCATTTACAACCCGGCGATCTGAAACAGGCTGCGGTTATTATTGCTTCGTTTGTGTATCATGCGGCACAACGAAATGAAAAAATACCGAGAAAACAGTTCTGATCTGCTCAGTTTAGCTCACGAACGCTATAACCGGGTAACTGAACAACTTAATAACTCAACAACCTGTGCTCCATTAGATAATATTTTGATCTCATTGCCTGTTTTCAACCGGTTCATACTTAAATCTTACTATGGCGCTTTTCTGCTCGCTCGACGACAAATGCAACTGATAACGTTTTCTACCGGTAGTGATCACCATCAGGGACGTATTGGGCGGAATACGGCCCAGGTTTTCGGCATACATCATCAATTCGTATTCGGTATTGGCAAACACATTAACATCGAGCACCAGCGGTTTGCCCGTGAGCCGTTTTTTATATAAAAGCAAGGTGTTGTTCAGGAAAACAGATACGGTATCATCATCTATTTCTGCATTATCGTACAGTTCAATTTTAATGAACGAGGTATCGACAGCGATCGTTTGCACCAGGTCTTTTTGCCTGTTCTGCAGTTTTAAATTCTTCTGCACACCGGCAAGCGTATCGTTCTGGTATACATCAATGGGAAAGGCGGCTTTGGTGAGCCGTGACAACGAAATTTTACCGGGTTGGCAATGGTGGTTATTACCCATTTCATGGCCGCGCCATTCGCCCTGCAGCAAATCGGCTACACCATTTTTTGAAAAGGTAAGCTCATAGGTTTTTATACAGGGAACGCAGCTATCGGGCACGTTATATTGTAATACGGCGCTTTCAATAATTACTATGCGCCTCGTGAGGGGATTGTATTTTCCGGTGAAGTTAATTTTGGTGTAGCGCTCGTTATCATAGCTGTATACGTTACCCATAAATGAGTTGTTTTGCATATGAATAATATGCAGCTCCGTTGAATATGCCGGAAAACAACCGCCCGCATTTTGAGTTCTGATACCGCCCCAAACTCCCGTAAGCAATTGAGCGTTGGAAAACAGGGTTAACCCAAGCAGCATGGGAAACAGCAAAAAACGCATTCCTTAATTTTAATGGAATTTACCACGTACAAGGCAGATGTACAGATAATTTTATGTAAACGGTAGGAAAGGGCAAATGTGAAAATGTGCCAATTCGAAAATGTGCAAATGCTTCGGCAGTCTGATTTTCCGGTAGCTCATACTTTTGCATACGGTACTTCTTGCGCCAGCAATCAATTAAGCCCATGCGAAGCACTCACTTTGCTGCATTCCATTTGCACATTGGCACATTTGCATATTTGCTAATTGACTTTCCCTGTATTCATTTGCTAATTTTCGCATTTGCAAATTTGCTGATCAGCCTTAGGGTTGATACTTAAACACCACCACCGCATTCTTCTGCTCGGTAGAAGTGATCCGCACCTCGTATTGCTGTTTGCCGGCCTTTACCACCATCAGCGAAGTATTGGGAGGAATTTCACCGAGGTTCTCTGCCACCATCACCAGTTCATGATAGCTGGCCTTTTCATCGAGGTTTACCTTGAGGGTAATCGCTTTTTCAGTTAACCGCTTCTTTGCCAGCACGAGCTTTTTATCAACGTAAACAGAAATAGTATCGTTGTCGACGGTACCATTGTCGTAAATATTGATCTCGATTTCGGTGGCGCTGGTGGTAATGGTCTTCACCAGTTCATTCTCGCGGCTGGCCAGCACCTTTGGCGTTGGAATGTTGACAAGCGGCGGCATTTTTACCTCTGTTTTTTTCGCCGAATCAACCGGAACTATTTTCACATTGGGTTTTGTTTCCGGCGTTTTGGCAATAGTTTTATTATCGGGTCGTTTGGCAGTAGTTGTTGTAGCCGGTTTTTTGGCCGTGCCGGCTGGCGGTGTTTTCGGGGTGGTTTTAGGTGTTGTTTTCGGCGTTGTCTTTACAACAGGGTTGTTTGAAGTGGTTGTTTTTTTGGGAGGTACTTTAGCTATTACCACTTTCTCCTTTTCCTGTCGCTTTTTTACCAGGAAGGGTTCTTCGTAAAAATCGGAGGTGGTCACCTTGCGTAAAAAAACAGTGCCTTTACCACAGTTGCCCGAATCGCGGGTATTGAAGCTGGTATAGGTGCCTTCCAGAAATTCCTCATCGTTTTCTTTTGAATATCTCAGATTCAGGGTCATTACACAGGCATCGCTGCCGCCGGCCATGCGCACTTCCACAATTTTCAGCTCTTCGAGCCGAACCAGTTTGGTAGCAGGGTTCACCGTGCCCTTGCAGGTTGCCTTACCGTAAAACACGGTGGTTAGGTAAGAATAAGTAACACCCTTGAAATTTTTATTATTCTGATCTACCTGAACTTCAAACTTATAACGTTCATCGCCGCCCAGCAGTTCCATCATACGGCCATTAGCCCCCACCGGCGTTCTTTTGAAATTTCCCCGCCAGATGCCTGTAAGATCCTGTGCCTGTACACAAAAACCCAGGCCCAAAAGCACAAAAAGTAAAACTGATTTCATCTGATTCGCTGATTTTATATCTGGGTACTAAACCAACCATTACCGGGAAACCCCGGCATTAACCGGCAAATTACTTAATAATTAGTTTTTTACGACACATATCGTAAATGGTGGTCTGCAAATTGTTCGTTAAATTTGCCGTTCTTCCGGAATTACAGCACCAGCGGAAATGGGTTTGTATGACCGGTCACAAAAAAAGGTAGTGATAAAATGATTAAAATTACTTTCCCGGATGGAAATGTACGGGAGTACAATGATGGAACCACTGGTTTGGAAATAGCGAAGTCGATCAGCGAAGGATTGGCTCGAAAAGTATTGGCCGCAAAAGTTAATGGCGAAGTGTGGGATGCCACGCGTCCCATTGGCACAGACGCTACCCTTAACTTATTGACGTGGGACGACAAGGATGGTAAATTAACCTTCTGGCACTCTTCCGCTCACCTGATGGCCGAAGCCGTTGAAAGCCTGTTCCCCGGTGTGAAGTTCTGGGTTGGCCCTGCACTGGAAAGCCAGGCCGGATTTTACTACGACATGGACCTCGGCGACCGAAAGCTTACCGAAGAAGACCTGGCAAAACTGGAAAAGAAAATGAACGAGCTGGCCAAACAGAACAACAGCTACGTTCGTAAAGAAATGCCAAAGACCGAAGCCATTAAATATTTTACCGACAAAGGCGACGAATATAAACTCGATCTGCTGGGTAACCTCACCGACGGATCGATCACTTTCTATACGCAGGGCAATTTTACCGACCTGTGCCGCGGACCGCATATTCCGTCAACCGCGCCCATAAAAGCCATTAAGCTTACCAGCATTGCCGGTGCTTACTGGAAGGGCGATTCGAACAATAAGCAGTTGACCCGTGTTTATGGTGTTACGTTTCCTTCCCAGAAAGAACTGGATGAATACCTGACCTTACTGGAAGAAGCTAAAAAACGCGATCACCGTAAGCTGGGTAAGGAATTGGGAATTTTCACCATGGATGATGATGTTGGCCCTGGTTTGCCTTTATGGATGCCCAACGGCACCATCATTATTGAAGAGCTTGAAAAACTGGCCAAGGAAACCGAGCAGGCCGGCGGTTACAAAAGAGTGGTAACCCCGCACATTGCCAAGGAAAGCATGTACATCACCAGCGGTCACCTGCCGTATTACCAGGACAGTATGTTCCCGCCCATGGAACTGGACGGGCAGAAGTACTACCTGAAGGCAATGAACTGTCCGCACCACCATAAGATCTTCGGCGCAGAGCCCAGGAGTTATAAAGACCTTCCGTTGCGACTGGCCGAGTACGGTACCTGTTACCGTTACGAGCAAAGCGGTGAGTTGTTTGGTCTGATGCGTGTACGTTGTTTACATATGAACGATGCGCATATCTATTGTACCCGCGAACAGTTTGCCAACGAGTTCAGGGCCGTGAACGAAATGTACCTGAAATATTTTAAGATCTTCGGCATCGACAAATACGTAATGCGTTTATCGTTGCACGAACCATCAAAGCTGGGTCAGAAATACATTAACGAACCGGAACTGTGGAAGGAAACCGAGGACATGGTTCGCCAGGTATTGATAGAATCGAATATCCCTTATGTTGAGATCCCCGATGAGGGCGCATTCTATGGTCCAAAAATTGATGTGCAGATCTGGAGTGTGATAGGCCGTGAGTTTACCCTGGCCACCAACCAGGTTGATTTTGCGCAGGGCCGCCGATTCAAACTGGAATTCACCAATAAGGAAAATTCCGCAGAAACCCCATTGATCATTCACCGGGCCCCCCTGGGCACCCATGAGCGGTTCATTGGCTTCCTGCTGGAGCATTATGCGGGTAAATTCCCGTTGTGGCTGGCGCCGGTTCAGGTAAAGATCCTGCCTATCAGTGACAAGTTCCTGCCCTACGCAAATAGTGTTTTGGAATCACTGAAAAATGCAGATATTCGTGCCGAAGTGGACGACCGCAACGAGAAAATTGGCAAAAAGATCCGCGATACCGAGCTGATGAAAGTGCCTTACATGCTGGTTGTAGGCGAAAAAGAGGCGAATGAGAACCAGGTGGCTGTACGCCGCCAGGGCAGGGGCGATGCGGGCAATATTACCAAAGGCCTGGAGGAGTTCATCAATGAGGCCAGGGCTGAGATCAAAGAACGCCGGGGAGAATAAGTTTGTAGTTGCAGGTTCGTATAGATTTCATAACTTAGGACGAAGAACGCATTTTGGTCCGTAACATACATTCGAAAACAAAATCAACATTCAAAACCGGTGCTTCAGTTAGTAGCCTGGGCGCCACACTAAAAAATTGTTTAATTAAAAGATTTAAATGGCATTTCCACCGAGACAACCGAGAGGTAATTTCAATCCCCGATTTAAGAAAGAACAACAGCAGGAACATCGCACCAACAACATGATACGCGTACCGCAGGTACGTTTGGTTGGCGATAATGTAGAAGTAGGAGTATATTCTATTCAGGAAGCCATGAAAATGGCGCAGGAACAACAGCTTGACCTGGTAGAGATTTCGCCGCAGGCTGACCCACCCGTTTGTAAGATCATTGACTATAATAAATTTCTGTACGAGAAGAAGAAGAAGGAAAAAGAGATGAAGTCGAAGAGTAAAACGGCCGAGGTAAAGGAGATCCGTTTTACGCCTGGTACAGATGACCATGACTTTGATTTTAAAGCACGCCATGCTGAAAGCTTTTTAAAAGAAGGCAATAAAGTAAAGGCATATGTGCAGTTTAAAGGCCGCGCCATCATGTTCAAGGAACGGGGTGAGCTGGT
>CBIHPC010000192.1:0-11653 GCA_966211305.1 uncultured Niastella sp. | reverse complement strand
GGCCCCACCATGCACCCTGATGGTAAAGGTGTGTCCACTCCCATGCCTGGCAACCCAGGAACGCAGCACCGCCGAGGATGGTCCAGCCTAACCATTTCAACACTTCTTTCCTATTGTTTTCATGGCCGGCGCCTACTGCCAGTACCATGGTTACAGAGCTCATGATCAGGATGAATGTCATCAAACTCACAAACGCCAACGGAATATCCATGTGTCCAACTACAGGGAATGATTTGAACACTTCATTGGGATCGGGCCATGAGTTGGTTGAAAAACGAATGGTTCCGTAGGAGATCAGGAATGCGCCGAATGTAAAAGCATCACTCATCAAGAAATACCACATCATCAGCTTTCCATACTCCACTTTAAATGGACTCTTTCCACCTGACCACATGCCTGAATTAGCCGTTGCTACTTGTGCCATGTTACTATTTTAATATTAGTAGTTCTGCAATTATAATTTAAACAAAAAGAACACGAACAAATAAACCCATAACAGGTCTACAAAATGCCAGTAGGTGCTCATTACTTCAACCGGTACCGGGTTATAGTTACGAATGCGTGCACTGAAGGCTTTTATGAATATGACAACCAATGCAATAACTCCGCCCAATACGTGCACTGCGTGCAAACCGAAAATAACATATAAGAACTGGCCTGCGCCGGTTGCTCCTTTCAATTTTGTGCCGGCTTCCCACAGCTGTGAAAACCCGATGATCTGCATAGCTATGAAACCCAACCCCAGCAACAGGGTTACCGTTATTAACCGGCGGTACTGCTGCATGCCTCGTTCTTTGAACGATTTCAGCGCCCACTGCATGGTAAAGCTGCTGATAAGCATTACTGCGGTTGAATAATAAAAGAGCCGCGGCATTTCAATGGTCGTCCAGCCGGCCATACTGCCTTTTACAATATAGGCGCTGGTTAACCCGGCAAACATCATAATGATGCTGCCTATGCCAACCCACAAGGTAAACTTGTGAGGATGTATTTTTTTTCGTTGCGTACTCACTGCTTCTGCCATCACGGTTTTTTAAGTTTTATTATTCTTTAATGTGAACCTATCCTACAGGGATCTTATCCATCAACAGCGCCAGTAAAACAACAGCCAGATAAATATAGCTGCCGAACATTACGCGGCGGGCTGCTTTCTTCTCCATTTCGCGGTAGAGGCGAATGCTTAACCACAACATCATCAGGTTCGCCACCAGTACAATATAGAAACTTATCATACCGCTCATGCCTACCAGGTACGGCAACATGCCAACCGGTATCAATACCAGCGAATAAATGATGGATTGTATGGCTGAATACTTTGTGGGCCCCTCTACCGATGGCATCAGTTTAAATCCGGCATTGGTGTAATCCTTATGCGAGATCCAGGCAATAGCCCAGAAGTGCGGAAACTGCCAGAAGAACTGAATGGCAAAGAGCACCCAACCGCCTGCGCTTAACTCATCCTGCCCTGCTGCCCAGCCAATTAAACAGGGTAATGCACCCGGCACAGCCCCTAACAGCACTGATACCGCGCTTACCTTTTTCAATGGCGTGTACATGTATGCATATACAAACCAGCTGAACAATGCCAACCCTGCCGATAACCAGTTAAAAAAATAACCGAGTATGAACAGGCCGGCTGCAATGGCGATGATGGCAAATGCCCAGGCTTCTGCCGGTTGCATTCTTCCTGAGGCCACAGGCCTTTTGGAAGTGCGCATCATCATGGCGTCTGTATCTTTTTCAACAATCTGGTTTACGGTATTGGCACTGCCGGTAACCAGCAGGCCGCCTGTAAACAACAGAATGATGTGAAGCCAGTCGAACTCAACCACTTTCGGCGCCAGCAGGTAACTGATAACAGCAGAGAACACCACCATGAAGCTGAGGCTGAACTTAATCAGCATCATATAATCTCTTACCTTACCGGCAATATTTAAAGAACTCTGTTGCTTCACGGTTACTTGCTCCATCAGTTATTAATATTGTTTTTGTGCTTCTACAATTTGCACATTTTCACATTTGCCAATTTTCACATTGACTAGTGTTTGCTTTCATTCGCGCTGATCGGCTCAGTTTGAGGAATGAAATCACGGTCATCCTTGTTGTAGTCATAAGCCCAGCGATGAACTTCAGGGATCTCGCCTTCCCAGTTACCATGACCCGGATGAATAGGTGCGGTCCACTCAAGTGTAGTAGCACCCCATGGGTTTTGTGTTGTAACCTTTCTTCCTTTCCAGATAGAGTAGAAGAAGTTGAACACAAACAGTAATTGTATAGCGAATACGATCATTGCTACAGTTGAGATGAACTTGTTCAGATCACCGAACTGGTTGAATGACGACCAGTTGCTGTAATCGAGGTAACGGCGTGGCATACCGGCCAAACCTTCGTAGTGCATAGGCCAGAAGATCAGGTAAGCACCAATCAGAGTAACCCAGAAGTGAATGTATGCCAGTGTATTGTTCATATAACGGCCATACATTTTGGGGAACCAGTGGTAAATACCGGCGAACATACCGAAGAAGGCAGATACACCCATTACAATATGGAAGTGCGCGATAACGAAATAAGTATCGTGCAGGTGAATATCCAGTGTAGAGTTACCCAGGAAGATACCTGTTAAACCACCCGAAATGAAGAGGCTCACAAAACCTAACGCGAACAGCATACCGGGGGTAAACTTGATGTTTGCTTTCCAGATAGTGGTTAACCAGTTGAACACTTTGATGGCTGAAGGAACAGCGATCAGCAGGGTCAGCAATACGAATACCGAGCCGAGGAATGGGTTCAAACCGGTTACGAACATGTGGTGCGCCCAAACCAGGAACGCCAGGATGGTAATAGCGAACATGGAGCCCACCATGGCCATATAACCAAAGATCGGTTTGCGCGAGTTAACTGAGAGGATCTCAGATGCCATACCCATCGCAGGCAACAGGATGATGTACACCTCAGGGTGACCCAGGAACCAGAACAAGTGCTGGTACAGGATCGCACTACCACCTTCGTTTGGTAAAGCCTGGTTGGTAGCGGCAATATAAATATCTGACAGGTAGAAGCTGGTGCCGCCATGACGATCGAACAGCAACAGGATGAAACCTGATAATAATACAGGGAAAGACAATACGCCCAACACAGCGGTAAAGAACAACGCCCAGATGGTCAGTGGCAGGCGTGTCATGCTCATACCTTTTGTACGCAGGTTCAAAACGGTAGAGATATAGTTCAAACCACCGAGTAGTGACGACACTACGAACAGGGCCATAGAGGTGATCCAGAGATCCATACCGGTTTTTGAACCGGGTGACGCATCACCCAGGGCGCTCAATGGCGGATAGGCCGTCCAACCACCGCTGAACGGACCGGTTTGAATGAACAGTGATGACAACATCACGATGCTGCCGCCGAAGAAGAACCAGTACGACAGCATGTTCATCATGGGAGAGGCCATGTCGCGGGCGCCCACCTGTAAAGGAATGAGGAAGTTGGCGAAGGTTCCGCTCAAACCACCGGTTAACACGAAAAATACCAGAATGGTACCGTGCATGGTTACCAGGGCATAATAGTTCTCGGGGGTAATTTTACCATCTCTTGCCCAGTTGCCCAGAATATCTTCCAGCCAGGGGAACGTTTGATCGGGGTAACCCAGCTGCAAGCGGAATAACACCGACATCAAACCGCCAATAATGGCCCAGATCATACCAGTGATCAAAAACTGCTTGGCAATGATCTTATGATCCTGACTGAATATATATTTTGAAACAAACGACTGGTGGTGATGATGTGCGCCATGTTCGTCGTGGTGCACTTCATGCGTTGTGAGAACTTCTGCGTGACCGTGGCTCATTGTATCTTATTTTGAAGGTCGTAATTTAAAATTCAGTTTCGTCGGTACCGGTTATTAGTTAGCTGCCAGTGTTGAATGTGAACCGTTGGCGGCTGCACCGGAATGTGCTGCAGTTGTATCTGCGGTGGCCGGCTGAGCCGGTGCTGCAGGAGTGGCAACAGCAGTTGCAGGTTTGTAGCTGGGCTCCTGTTTGGCGCGCCACAAAATAAACTCATCACGTTTTACTACCTTAATAAGCCCTTTCATTGAATAGTGACCGTTACCGCACATCTGGTCGCACGCGATCTCATATTCAAAATTGGGGTTATTGGTAATCTTCTTCATTTCCTCGGTAGTGTACTTAGGCGTAAACCACAAAGTAGTGGGAGTACCAGGTACAGCATCCATTTTCAAACGGAAGTGAGGTAAACCCACATCATGTATTACATCACGTGAATTTATGATCAGTTTTACCGGCTGGTCTTTTACCAGCACCATAGCGGTGGTAGTAATAACGTCATCAAAACCGGTAGGATCGGCTTTCAGGTTCTGAATGCCATTAGGCGTTTGCATGGTAGAATCTTTCCACAACATCCCCAGCATGTTGCCATTGGCCTCATCGATCATGCGGAAATATTTCTTACCGAATGTATTGTCTTTACCGGGATAGCGATAGATCCAACCGAACTGGCGACCGGTTATTTCAACCTGCATAGCATCCTGTGGAGCCTCGCCGGTGATCTTGAACCAGTAGTATAAACCGAAACCTACCAGTGTACACAGGGCAATAGCCGGAACGGTTGTCCACAAAACTTCCAGTTTGTTATTGTGGGGATAATAGAAAGCTTTTCTTTTATCGCTGTACTGATATTTATAAGCAAACCAGAACAAAAGGATCTGGGTAATGAAAAACACGATGCCCGTAATGAGCAGGGTGATCTTCAACATGGTATCGATGTTCTCACCATGCTCAGAAGCTGATGGATAGGGCATCAGTGTTTTAGGATACAACGCTTTGTTGCACCAGTATACACCTATGATACCCAATACCAGGAACACTACCATCAAAAATCCATTGATCCTGTTATTTTGTTCGAAAGACTTTTTTTCTCCCTTTAATACAGAAACATACTCACTCGCCTTGGCTATCTGAAACGTAATCAGAAACCCAAGCGCCAGGATAGCTAACAAAAATAATCCGGTAGTTGTCATGATCTTTCAATAATTTTTATACTATCGAAACTGAGTTTGTTGTTTTATCAAGTATCACACCTATAGTTCTATTAGGTATGATGTATAATACTTTCTTTGATGAACGGATGGTTTTTGGCAAGCAGGGGCGCTTTTGTTAAAGCACGGCCTGTGGCGAACATGATCAACCCTACAAAACCGGCAGCCACACCAAAATCGAACAGGTTCAATGTTACGTGATCGGGGAACAGGCTGGCGAAAACCATTTGATAGAAATCGAGCCAGTGACCGAATATGATCACGATTGCCATAAACGTAACCGTTGTATAGTTTCTTTTTGATCCCCGGCGCATCAATATTAAAATGGGCGCCAGGAAGTTAAGTGCAAACATGAACCAGTACAGGCCGGAGTAGGCGCCATGGTGGCTTTTGCTGGTAATACGCGAGTTGAAGTAAACAGTTTCTTCAGGCATGTTCGCATACCAGATCAGCATGTACTGTGAGAACCACAGGTAGGTCCAGAAGATAGAGAAGGCAAACATGAACTTTCCGAGGTCATGAATGTGCTCTTCGTTGGTATACTCGAGGTAACTCTGATTTTTAAGATAAACCACAAAGATGGTGATCAACGCCATACCGGCCACGAACGTACTGGCAAAGGTATACCAGCTGTACATGGTAGAATACCAGTGTGCATCGATACTCATCAGCCACAACCAGGGAACGGTAGACATCACTGTAAGTGCAAACCATACAATGAAGATGGCAGCCCAAACGGTGTTTTTAAAGATGTATTTACGGCCGGCTTCGGCATCAACCGGTGGGTTGTTATCGAGCTCACGTGATAACTGACGCATTTTGTAACCCAGAACGATCCACAGGCCAATGGCCAGAATAGTCCAGATGATATAAAATGTAGGGTTCAAAAAGGCTGATTTGCCCATGAGAATTTTATCGCCTTCGGGGTGCAGCCAGTGGAAGATATGGGGATCGACGGTCACCAGCGCTATCAAAACAATTAAGGTTATAATACCTAAAGGAATTACTGCAACAGAAATGGCTTCTGTAACCCGGCGGAATACAATTTGCCAGCCGCCAAAAGCCAGTGTAGTGGCGCAGATAAAAAACATGGCGGCGTTAACTACCAGCAAAAAGTACACACTGTTTTGTAACAGGCTGGCCCAAAATCTTGCACCATGATGGTTATGCTCATTCGGAATTCCATAGATGAAAAAACCGATGATAACAGATAAAATGCCGACTCCCATCAAAGCCAATGACCAGGTTCTGTATCGTGCGGGGATGGCGAAATGTTCTTTAATAGCCATTATCAGTAATTTATATGTTCTGTGTTCGTGTCAGTTATTTTATTTGTGTTGTATCTGCAGCCGGTTGCGCACCTGTTGCAGGGCCTGCACCCGCATCTTTTTTCGCAGATGCCGAATCGGCCGGAGCTGCGGCTGCCGGTTGTTTACCGCCACCCTGTTTTGATTTCACATAGTGAATGATCTGCCAGCGTTGTGTGGTGCTCAGCTGAGAAGCATAACTTCCCATTTGACCTTTACCATAAGTTACAGAGTACATCATCTGTCCCTCAGGCATGTTTACATATTTTGCATTACCTGTAAGATTGGCCGGGGCTGCTGAGAACGGACCACTACCACCATTGTACAATGGGCCATTTCCATCGAGCGCCGTACCATGACAGATACCGCAATTGATAAGATATAATCTTTCTGCTTCTTTCATTTGAACCGCATCCAGCGCGGGTAACGGATTCGCTACATGCACAGATTGCGCATAGTTTACAGTGTCGCCCGGCTTATCTGCCATTATAGAAAAAGGCAGTAATTCACCACGCTTAATGGTACCTGCTACCGGCAGACGGTTATAATGAATACCCTGCTTTTCGAGCGTATCATAAGGTGCATAGGTTTCATAAGCCCGGCTGTAAGCCATGTCAGGCATATACACTTTGCCCGGACTTCTACGTACGTCACTGCAACTCCAAACTATCACAGCCATCACTAAAACAGAAATAATTGATAATTTTTTCATCTTAAAGTATTCAGATATTATGCAGAAACAGTTTCGCTTTGACCTTCAAACAATTTTTGTTCTTTATCGTATCTACCTAACCACCAACCGGTTTCGGCATTTTGTACGTTAACTTCTGTTGCGCCAATACTGGTCATAAATGAACTTAATTCACTTTCGTTCGTTTTAGGAGTACACTCGATAACCATTACAAACTTGTCATCGGTTGCACGCAGATGAAAGTGGTGCTTCTTTACGAAAGGAGCCAGCTGGCACAGGTAACAGAACGTGATAACCATTCCCACGCAGGCACACAATACGGTGAACTCGAAGGTGATGGGAATCCAGGCCGGTAAAGCGAAATGCGGTTTACCGCCTACGTTCAAAGGAAAGTCTTTGGTAAATACCCATGTCATGAACGACAACATGGAAGTAGTTCCAAAAATAGCGTATAAGAATCCGGCTGTGTGGATGCTCGTATCCCGTAAACCCATGGCTTTATCCAAACCGTGAATAGGGAACGGTGTATATACATCGTGCAGCTTATAACCTGACTTACGTACTTTTTTAACGGCATCAAATAACGGCCCCTCTTCATCAAAACAACCGACAACAAATTTTTTAACAGCCATATAATGATTTTGATAGTTCTTATTTCGAGAATTCTGTTTCTGTAATGCCTTTGTTTTTAGTGATGATCGCTATGGATCTCATGATACAAATGATCGGCACTTTCTTTTTCGATCTGGTGCATGCCTTTCTTATAGTTATCGCCTGATCTCTTCAAAATGTGCTTGATCTCAGCCACCGCAATAACGGGGAAGAATTTAGAGAACAGGAAGTAACAGGTAAAGAACAAACCGAACGTACCCATGTAGAAACCGATCTCCCAAATAGTTGGGCTGTAGTAAGTACTCCAGCTACTTGGCAGGTAGTCGCGGTAAATAGAGGTTACGATGATCACAAAACGCTCGAACCACATACCGATGTTCACGATCACCGACATGAAGAAGGTAACTACCAGGTTACGACGCAGTTTGCGGAACCAGAAGATCTGCGGAGAGATCACGTTACAACCCATCATCAGCCAGTAGCTCCATCCGTAGGGGCTGAAGATATTCAACCTGTTCTGAGCGAATGCCCAGCCTTCGTTCGGGTTCTGACCATACCATGATATAAACAACTCAGTCAGGTAGGCAACACCTACAATTGAACCGGTCAATACAATTACTTTGTTCATCACCTCGATGTGCTCGATGGTAATATAATCTTCGAGGCTCAATACTTTACGGCTGATCAACAGCAGGGTTTGCACCATCGCAAAACCTGAGAAGATGGCGCCCGCAACGAAGTAAGGCGGGAAGATGGTGGTGTGCCAGCCTGGTACAACCGAAGTGGCGAAGTCGAAAGATACCACCGTGTGCACTGATAATACCAGCGGTGTACTCATACCGGCCAATACCAGTGAAAGGCTTTCATGACGTTGCCAGTGTTTGGTAGAACCGGTCCAGCCGAATGACAGCAAACCATACATATATTTACGCCATTTCAGTTTGGCGCGGTCACGTACGGTAGCGAGGTCGGGAATAAGACCAGAATACCAGAACAATAATGATACGGTGAAATATGTTGAGATCGCGAATACGTCCCACAAAAGCGGTGAGTTAAAGTTCACCCATAACGGACCGCGGGTATTTGCATAAGGTAATACGAAGAAGGCCATCCACACACGACCCATGTGCCAGATCGGGAACTGGCCGGCGCACATTACCGCAAAGATGGTCATCGCTTCCGCAGCGCGGTTCACACCCGTTCTCCATCCCTGGCGGAACAGCAACAGGATCGCCGAGATCAACGTACCGGCGTGACCGATACCCACCCACCAAACGAAGTTGGTAATGTCCCAACCCCAACCTATCGTTTTGTTCAGGTTCCACTGGCCAACCCCGTAAGTAACCTCACGGTAAATTGAATACACACCAAAAAGTAACAGCGCTACTGAGATAAGAAAACCTATCCACCAGAGGCGGCTTGGGTTTGCTTCAATAGGACGCACAATATCTTCCGTAACCTGGTGATAATCCTTGTTGTTGTCTACCAGCGGAGGTCGTACTTGCGATTCGTATCTAATTAATGACATGTTATATGCTTTTAGCTATTCACCGCCGTTGCGGAATTGTTAGCTGAAAAATTTTTATTTACCTATACAACTTATCCTTTGTGTTCTGCACCATGTTCAGCTGCAGCAGCTACATGCTCTGGTCCGGTGAGCACACCATGATTGCTGATCTCAGCGGTATTTCTCACTTTGGCCAGATAGTTAATATTTGGCAAAGTGTGAATGTCTTCCAGTGCGTAGTACAAACGGTTGTCGTTTTCTGCACGGTTCTTAAAGATCGCACTCTGGTTGTTGTTCACATTACCAAACACAATAGCGTCGGCTGAGCAGGCTTGCTGACAAGCTGTTTGGAAGTCTTTATCTTCCAGCGGACGGTTTTGTTTTTTGGCTTCCAGTTTACCAGCCTGTGCTCTTTGTACGCAGAATGAACATTTTTCCATTACACCACGGCTACGTACTGTAACGTCTGGGTTCAGTACCATGCGGGTGAGGTCGTCATTCATCATCAGTACTACATCGTCGAGTTTACCTTCGTCAACCAGCGGTTGCTGATTGTTAGCGAAGCTGTCGGCGCCGGTGTAATCGGCCCAGTTGAAACGACGTACTTTATAAGGACAGTTGTTAGCGCAATAACGGGTTCCGATACAGCGGTTGTAAGCCATCATGTTGAGGCCTTCGCTGCTGTGGTGTGTAGCTGCTACCGGACAAACGTTTTCGCAAGGAGCGTTGTCGCAGTGCTGGCACAGCATCGGCTGAAATACGGTCTGAATGCTTTCTGCATCATCGGGGTTACCGCTGAAGTAACGGTCGATACGCAACCAATGCATATCGTGGTAACGCATTACCTCGTGTTTACCTACGATAGGAACGTTGTTCTCGATATGACAGGCTACCACGCACGCACCGCAACCAAAACAACTGTTGAGGTCGATGCTCATGCCCCATTTAATACCCGGACGTTCATAAACAGGATAGTGGGTACCGTCTTTTTCAAATTTTTCCAACCCGCCCCAGTTCTTCAGTTCCGCAGCCCGTTCGTTGCGAACGATCATTGGTTCTTTCTTATACTCAGGAAGAGTTACTTCACGAATAACACCGTGACGGCCTTCGTAGCTATTGTGTGTTTGCGCCTGGGCAATTTTGTATTTAGTACCGGTTGCAGAGATTTCAGCCTGGCCATTCCATTCGAAAGTTGCTCCGTTGAAGGTAAGTAAAGGATAAGCGTTCTTACCCAATGAACCGCCATCGGCAGCATGTACAGCGCGGCCAACACCTTTATCGCGGCCATAACCTACGGCAATGGCGATGGTGTTTTCCTGTGTGCCAGGTACTATTATGATTGGAAGTTCAACTTCTTTACCCCGAACTTTTACTTTGATAACCGGTTTTTCAACATCAACCTCGTAGCTGTCGGCAGATCTTCTGTCGGCCAGGTCAATCTGGAACATCTTTTTGGCAGTTACCGGAGATATTACAGCATAGTTATCCCAGCTTACGCGGGTGATAGGATCGGGCAATTCGAGCAACCAGGGGTTGTTAGCCTGTTTACCATTACCAACACCGGTTTTCTGGTAGATCACTACTTCAAACTCGCTGTTCTTCTTTTGTGTATTGGCAGCAGCAATTGCCTGTGCCACAGCAGCGCCATTGAAAGCGGCGGCGTCTGCAACAGCAGCGGGTGTTTCAATTACACCGTCCTGTAATGCTTTATCGAAAGTTGTCTGGCTGCCTAATTTGGCGATCCAGTAATTTTTAAGGTATACATCCCATGCAGTGTTGTTACCGGCCCATTTCAACAGGCTTTGTTCGAAAGGTCTTGATTCGAACAGCGGGTTGATGGTTGGCTGAATTAAGCTGATGTAACCGGCTTTGGGTTCAGTATCGCCCCAGCTTTCGAGGAAGTGAGGAGCCGGTAAAATGTATTTACACTGTTGAGTGGTTTCGTCTTTTCTGTCGTTGAATGAAACAGTGAGTTTAACTGCTTTCAACCCTTTATTGAAATTCTCGGCATCGTAATACTCGTAAGAAGGATTGGCGCCGTAGATGAGCAATGCGCCTACGCGGCCGGCCTGCATATCCTGAACGAGGGTAACCATTTCGCTATCGATACCCTGGTGCATCAGAATAGGATTGCCCCAGCTGATGGTAGAACCGTAAGCACCGATGGCGTCGTTGATGGCGTTTACAATGATCTGAACCTGTACGTTGTTGCTTCCGCTGATAACCAAACCTTTGCCTCTGTTGGCGATCAGGTCCTTGGCAGCTTTTTCAACACCTGCTTTCAGTTTACCGGTTACGCCGGTGGCGCCCTGGCCGTTTACAGCGCTTAATAAAGCCGCTGCTACGATACCGGCTTCAGACGGACGGTGAACAAAACGCTCGTCGGCAGAAGAGCCGGTTGTGCTCATCATGCTTTCGAACTGGTAGTGTTTGCTCATGTCGGTCTTGGTCTTATTTACCTTACGGTTTTTGCTGTAACC
>CBIHPC010000191.1:0-11664 GCA_966211305.1 uncultured Niastella sp. | reverse complement strand
CAATTGTACAAAGATTGTGTTTACAGCTTGTTGTAATTGCATTGGTCGGTTTTGTTCCTAAAAATAATATTATCTTTTCAATAAAAATTTTCCGTTAGTCGAATTTTACCGTATACCCATCCCTTATACCTTCCTGGCAACAACCTTTAACAATACTGTCAGCTTATCACTGATCGTATTTCCCCCACCCACTTTAAAATCTTTCCGGTTTATCGAAAACTCGCCGTTGAACAAATATCCGCCGTCGACAGGTTGCGCCGTAAAAGGAAATACAATGTCTTTAGTTACCCCTTTTATGGTTAGCTTACCGGAAACAAATAATGTTCCGTTCTTTTTTGTACCGGTAACTTTTTCAGATATGAACCTGATCTGCGGGTGGTTTTTAACATCGAAAAAATCCCCGGCGCGCAGGTGGTCATCGCGCATATTTACCCCTGTATTTACGGTGTTGGCTTCGATATGCACATCAAAACTGCAGCCATCAGGATTTTCGGGGTTGAAGCTTATAATGCCCGCCAGGCCGCTAAAAGAGCCGGTTGTATTGAACCCAAGGTTTTTTATTCTGAAGCGAACTTCCGAAGCGCTGTCGACCGGGGCAAAGGTTTGGGCGGCTAAAAAATTGCCCAGGAACAGTGCTAAAATGGTAGGAAGTACATATTTCATATAAAAAACCTTTTAATGTAAAAAGTTCCTGTTGCTCACCTGAATTGTTAAAATTTTTAACAATAAACGGGGAAGAATTTGCTCAAATAAGTTGAAAAGATAAAGATAATGAAGTTGATAAAGGTAATCAGGCAAAACTCGCCATAAACGGTTTCAGCTTGCATGTTCCAGGTGGCAGGGCTTTTATTTCATGGCTCGCTGATTACAGATGCCGGTAACCAGTTACCCGGGCGAATCAGGTTACCCCGGTTACCTTGTCGGGGTTTTTTCTTTGATCAACCCTATCACCCTGTCAGCTGTATCACCCTTTCAACTCATTCCCAACACCCCCAACACCTGCCGCCGGTATTTCAAAAACAAGATCAAACAACATACGAACGTGATCACCGCATAAATGAACAGCACGGCGTCACCCGCAAAAACGATCCCCAGCGTGGTAAGATGAAAAAAGAGGGCACCGCCCATTAGTCCCAACCCGAGCGCCGCTCCCCAGCCCGTTGTTCTGGGATACAGGATCAGGATAGAGGCGATCAGCTCCATTACACCGGTGCCGATGCGTCCCCAGGGTTCCATGCCCAGTTGAGTGAACAGGGCCACCGATTGCTCATGCGCGGTGAATTTAAAGTACAGTGTTTGCAGCATTATTACGGCGGCTGCTATCCGTAAGACCCACATAATTATAGTTTCCTTTTTCATGATTGGTAGTATTCGTTATTTTTATTGATCTCGTTTAGTTCCCGGGTACCGGGAAAAACAAGATACAGGGATGACCCGGCGGGGTAACAGGTAACTGGTATCCATTACCAGGATCGTTTATTTGTTGATTGAAGCCCAATTCACATCAGCCTTATTCTTCAAACCTGTTTCATTCTTATTCCACTCCGTAAGCGTGTTGTTGAAGTATTTGTTATAGAACAGGTACAGCCTGTCGTATGTGATCTTAAAAGTTTTAGGATCTATCGATACTTTTTCGCCCTTACTGCCCATGGCATAGGCGCACCAGCCGCCGTATTGCGGTTCATAATGTGATGGATTCTTTTTAAATTCTTCCTTATTGGCTACAGAGGAGAAATAATAGAGCACGCCCTGGTGTGAAACGGCGAGCTCCTTCCGCCCTTTTACCGCTTCGTGCTGTTTGAAATATGCTACGGGGTCGTAACCCTGAATGGCCAGGAGGTTCTCGAGATTGAAATGTTTTAAACGCGGAGAATTATCCTGGGCAATACCGATGCTTACCTGTACCAATAGCAGGGCAACTGCTGTTAATAATTGCTTCATGACTTTTAAATGAAATAAACAATTGATTACAGCCCAAAGCTATGAGGTTACATACGGCCGTTTTGTCGGCTATACGACAGGATAGTGGTTTTGTATTTTTTTAACATCAGGAAAACAGATCTCATTGCGGTTCCAGGTGATCAGTCCTTCGACGCACAGTTCATTGATAAGCGTGGTAACGGTTTGCCGGCTCGATCCTATGAGGTGGGCAATGTCTTCATGGGTAAGATAATTGGGAATGCAGATGGAGCTGGCAGCTTCCGTCAGGTGTTTCTGCGCCAGTTGTAACAGGAAACTGATAAGGCGGGCCTTTACATCTTTGTTCAGCAGGTTAAGCAACCTGTTCTCTATCTGCCTTAATTTGCTGCCTACCTGTTTGCTGTATTTCAGCGCCAGTGCCGGCTTTTTTTGCAGCAGGGTCTGAAAGTCATCGATTGAAAAAGCGCAGAGGCTTACATCGCTTTTATAGGCCTGGGCAAACTCACCGTTCAGGCTGTTCTTTTCAAGCGTTATTTGTCCGAACAGTTCGCCTTTCTGTATGATCTCTTTTATTACTTCACGGCCGCTATCGTCGATGTAACCGATGCGTAAATAGCCGTCTTTTACGAAATACAGTTTGTTGTGATGGAATGCCTCAAAGTAAATATAATCGCCTTTGCGCGCTTCTATGAAGTTATGAACGATGTTCAGCTCATCGTATTCTTCATCGCTCAATTGCGACCAGAGATCATAATTGCGAATCAAAAGCCATTTTTGGTCTGCAGACATGGAAGCAAAATTAGCTAATTTGCTAATGTGCTGTGATAATGTGATAAGGGAATACAGTTATGTTGGGTGCCTGGGCGCGAACCCTTTATTTTAATAAGGACTGCTCAATATGGGAGTATTAGCACATTAACTTAAGCTGCCGGTTTCCTGCCCAGTTCCCTTATCATTCTATAGTGCGAAGCTATCGCCTGCTGCATGGTGGGGAACTCGTTGTATTTTATGCCGAACTGCTGGCAGGTTTGTTTTACGATCTTGTTTATTTCAGGATAGTGAACGTGGCTGATACGGGGGAACAGGTGGTGCTCAACCTGGTAGTTCAAACCGCCTACATACCACGAAATGAATTTGTTACGTGGGGCGAAATTAGCGGTGGTTTTAATCTGGTGAATGGCGAACTCGTTCTCGATCTTCATATGATCCTGTTGATCAAAATGCACGAACTCAGTGTGTTCTACCACATGCGCCAGCTGAAAAACTACCGCCAGGGTGATACCCAGTGTCAGGTTCAGGGCAATAAAGCCAATTACCCAGGGCAGCAGGCCCAAAACTTTTATAGGGAGAGCTACAAATAAAAAGACATATAACAACTTGCTGATCCAGAAAATGATATGATCCCTCGTTGTCATCTTTGTCATGGGAGTGGTATGCACTTTCTGGTTGAAATATTTTGTGAAGTCCATCACAAAGAACCATGCAAGTGAGGTAAATGCATATAAAATAAATCCATATATATGCTGGTAACGGTGTGGTGGAAACCATTTTTGGGTAGAACATTGCCGCATGAGCGGACTCAATGCGATATCGTCGTCTACCCCATCGATGTTCGTATAGGTATGGTGAACGATGTTATGTTTGAATTTCCAGATGTAGGTATTGCCGCCCATTAAATTCGAACTGAGGGCCATCGTTTCATTTACCCAGCCTTTGCTGCTGTAACTGCCATGGCAGGCATCATGCATCACATTAAACCCGATACTGGCAATTACAAAACCCAGCACACAACAAAGTAAGATGGCCACAACGGCAGGCATTGATGAAAAAAGCAGTAATGAGTACAGGAGGATGGCTGCCGGCGCCAGAACTATCGTTTTGGAGTACAGGCGCCAGTTGCCCGTTTTTTTAATTTTCTGTTCTGCGAAATACTGATCAACTGAAGCTTTTAACGTATTGAAAAAACTCTTGTCTTTATTATTAAAGGTTACTTTAGGCATAATTATCCGAAAAAATGTTTTAGTATCAACTTTATCTCCTGCAAAAATCGCTCCTGCTTATGAGCCTTTTTTATTGCTGGTAGGGTGAAATTGTCTGATTTTCAGCGTGGCAAAGGTAAAGAAAGAAATGTTAAGACGCCCCCAAATGGAAAATGATTTCAATTTGTTATCAAATTGATAATTGTCATACGAATGTTGGCAAACGCCATAGTATTATGCGGGAATAACAGGCAGGGGAAGTTGCACTTTTTGTGCAGGATTGTTCATAAGACAGATGTGAGGGATACATACGAAAAAGTTTTTAACAGCATAGACGCTGTAATACCAGTTGAGCAAACACTATGCCATCTGAATATTGGATTTTTTAAATAAAACGGTTGCTAAATAACGAAATAATATGATAATAGTTGCGCAAAACATTATTAGCAAATTGTGATTTGCCCATTGTGTATTGCCTGTTGCATTTTGCCCATTGTCTGTTGCCTGTTGATTTAAAGTACCAATTGGCTATGCAGCCGTATAAGCGCTTCCTGCGCACTGGTGCAGAACCCCGGATGCACACGCGACGTTTGTAAAATAGTACTGCGCTGCGCGGTGAGCCATCTGAAACGGCTGGGCATATCGAGCTGTGCAATAGGGCCGCCGTCGCGGGCGCCTTTGCATATTTTTTCAAAAGCCTGCAGGTAGGATTGTATTTCGGGGATATCCGCTTTTTCATCGAGGCATTTTACCCGCGCTTCGTTTATTGTAAATTGGGTTTGTAGAAATTTCTGGTCTTTGCAGTACAGAATGATGCCCACATTGCAGAATTCTTCCCGTTCAACTTTGGGCACAATACGAATGACGGCGTACTCAAATAAGTATTTTTCCTGCATGTTGTTGGGCTTCTTTTACAAAAATGTGTGACGATGCAATACGGGTAATTAAAAAATCGGCATACACCTGCCTGCGTTCGGCAATAGTGGCTTCCTGCTCATCGGAGGCCAGCCACTCGTCGGGCAACAGGTTTACAATGGCGCGAATGCGTTCTTCGGTAAGAATAGCTTTGTACCCGGCATCCACTTCGCTCAGCAGGGTTGCCTGGGGAAGCAATACATGGTCTTTTATCTGCACAAAGGGTTTTACCGCCTGTTCTTTCCAGTGCTGCCAGCTATGATGAAAATATAAAGAAGCGCCATGATCAATTAACCACAGTTCTTTATGCCATACAAGCATATTGGTATTGCGCGGCGTGCGGTCAACGTTCATGAGTAAAGCATCGAGCCATACAATTTGCGATGCCAGTTGGGGTGCCAGTTTTGTTACCACCGGGTCGTACGTAATGGCGCCCGATAAATAATGCAATGCGAGGTTCAACCCAACGCTTGCTTTTAACAGGTCCTGAATTTCTTCATCGGGTTCGGTACGGCCAAATGCGGTATCGAGGTTGGCAAATACGATCTCGGGCATTTTCAATCCGAGCGTACGGGCAATTTCACCCCCTATCAGTTCTGCAATAAGGGCCTTTATCCCCTGCCCCGCCCCGCGGAATTTCAGCACATACATAAAGCCGTCATCAGCTTCTGCAATGGCCGGTAATGAACCGCCCTCGCGCAATGGCGTTACATAGCGCGTTACGTTCACCGTTCTTATTTCAACTGTATTTTCTGCCATAAAAATTGGGGTTAAAAATAGGGATAAGTTAACAAGTTGACAAGTTGAGGGGTTTACAAGTTAACAAGTGAGGGGTTAATGAGCGGTAACAAAAAATCCCCGCAGGTAAACTGCGGGGACGCTCCTGTATGTTTAAAACAAAGGCTATTTTTTCAAATTGACCCACATTTCTTCGTATTCATTACTGCTGTAAACGTCCTTATGATAAAGCTGCATATCAGATGCTGAAATTTTATTGATATTGAAGGTGTCTGTTACGTCCAGGATCAACTGTGAGCCATCTAATTTGTAAACACCGGTATCCCGATATGAACTCCCGTTACTGTACTCGCCTGCGTAATACGTTTTTCCGCTCTCTGTAAATTCAATGGTCTCTATTCCTGGTGTGTATTCCGTTGTATCGCGATTGCTAACGCCATTATCATAATCATGTTCTATAACATCTATTACCGACCATTTTCCTAAAAGCAGCTCCTGGGTTGATTTTTCATCATCCTTTTTGCAGGAGAACACCAGGGCCGATACGGCCAGCATGGATACAATTGTTTTTTTCATTTTCAGATCTGTTATCGATTTATTGTTTTATAAGGAATGCTTTAGAATTTAATCACTATTTTCAATGGCCTATCTGGAATACGAGGGCGCCCGGCAGTATGAAAAACAAAACTACCTGGTGAAATTATCCGTTTCTTCAAAGAAGTCGCCGGCGTCGCTTTTGACGTTCATGATATGCCATTGCATTTTTGCATTGGACAGCAGGCTGATCTTTATGGTGTCGTGATCATCGAGCACGATCAACCGGCTGTTGAGGATCCTGTACTTCAGGGTATCTTTATAGTAGGGAGAAAGAGAAATTACGCGGCCGTCTTTGGTAAATTCATACGAGAGTTCGCCCATGCTGAACCGGGCAGAATCTTTATTGTCGAGCCCATCGTAGTGCGAATTCCAGTATGCGTTGGTGAGGTTCCATTTTCCTATTAACAGACCCTGGGGTATAGGGTCGGCGGCAGCAGTATCCTTGGTGCATGCATATGCCAGTGCGAACAAAACCAGGGCGGATACGATTATGCTCTTTTTCATAAGATCGGATATGTTTTCCTTTTATTGAATTTACTCGTTTACAAAGTGGTCTTTCATACGGCAAGATGATACGACAAACTTTGTGTTGAGAATTCCCCCAACGGGTAACCGCAATATTACTTTTTCGATGCTGGTAATTATCCTATTGGGTTAATGCCTGCAATGATCCGGTGCTAAAGTAGACATAATTTTTTGATGGTGCAAGGAGGGAATACAGCTGCAAGCCAAATACAAATACAGGCTAAAGCTGAAAGGCTAAAGGCGAAAGGGAATACAAATACAGCTGCAAGCTGTAAGCAATACAGTTCGCGACAAATCAGAACTCAGAACTGAACAACTGAATAACTGAACAACCGAACAACCAGGCGCGCGCAATTATGACTTTATTCACAACCCAACCTGACGTTTGTCAGGTAGCTCCCATATACCCTGTTGTAAGTTTGTACCCTCAAAATCAGGCACAAATATGACAGCTCAGAAATATCGTACAGCAGCAGATGCAGTTCAGTTGATACAATCGAACCAGCGGGTATTCCTGCATGGAAGCGCCGCTACGCCCGTTCACCTGATAAAGGCATTGCTGGCCCGCCATGCCGAATTGAACAACGTTGAACTGGTTAGCATAACCACCCTAGGCGATGTTGATTTCAACAAACGCGAATACCTCAACAGTTTTTTCTTTAACTCATTATTTGTTTCAGCTAACATTCGCAATGTGGTCAATAGTGAGCTGGGCGACTATGTGCCGGTGTTCCTTAGCCAGATCCCGCAATTGTTCAAACGGAATATCCTTCCCATCGATGTGGCATTGATACAGGTATCGCCGCCCGACCGGCATGGGTTCTGTACCCTGGGTACATCTGTTGACATTGCCCGTGCCGCAGTTGATACCGCCCGTATCATCATTGCACAGGTGAACCCGCAAATGCCCCGTACCCATGGCGATGGTTTTATTCACGTTGATAAGATCGATGTGCTGGTTGAACACGACAGCGCATT
This sequence comes from uncultured Niastella sp., assembly GCA_966211305.1. Classification (GTDB taxonomy): domain Bacteria; phylum Bacteroidota; class Bacteroidia; order Chitinophagales; family Chitinophagaceae; genus Niastella. Next base: position 4,012 of record CBIHPC010000191.1, on the reverse strand, counting down.
GCCCGAAGTAGATTATTCTTCCAAAGTAAATGCCGCCATTGCGCAGATCGGTAAAAATGTGGCGTCGCTCATCGAAGACGGTGCTACGCTGCAAATGGGCATCGGGAACATTCCCGACCAGGTGCTGAAGAACCTTACCGGTCATAAGAACCTCGGTATACATACAGAGATGTTGTCCGACGGCGTAATACCGCTTATTGAGCAGGGCATCATCAACAACAGTTGTAAAAAGGTGAACGTGGGCCGCTCGGTTACCGGGTTTATGGCCGGCACCCGCAAACTGTACGATTTTGTGAACGACAATCCCGCCATACGCGTAATGGCTATAGAATATGTGAACGACACCAGTATCATTCGGCAAAACCCCAAAGCAACGGCCATCAACAGCGCCATTGAAATAGATCTTACCGGACAGATCTGCGCCGATTCGATTGGCACGTATCAATACTCGGGCATTGGCGGACAAATGGATTTTATGCGCGGCGCCTCATTGTCAGACGATGGCAAGCCCATCATCGCCCTGCCTTCCACTACATCGAAAGGGTTCTCGCGTATCGTTCCGTTCCTGAAGGAGGGCGCCGGTGTTGTTACCACACGAGGTCATGTGCATTGGGTGGTTACGGAATATGGCATCACCGATCTGTTCGGAAAAAATTTAAAACAAAGAGCGAAAGCGTTGATAGAGCTGGCGCATCCTGATCATAGGGAAGATTTGTGTAAGGCGGTTTGGGAGCGGTTTTATAAGACAGTTTGTAGTTCGTAGTTCTTACTTCATAGTTTTTAGTAATTCAATTATTAAGTTATTGAAGTCTAAGAATAGTGATTCATTTAAAATTTCGCGAGCCACTCGCCACTCACCAATAAAACCAAAAGCCCCGTCCTGGTATTGCCAGAACGGGGCTTTGTTTTGCTTTTGGGTTAAATAACGCGAAGGCTTGTATTTTATAACGTATCCCGATTGCCGGGATCTGTATTGCTTTCAGCTTATTTCCCGCTCAGTGCTACTCCTACCGAAACCCGGGTATCATCATAGAACAGGTTCAGGGCTGAAGGTTTTGCACCGGCAGGTACTTTGAACGTCCAGCTTTCAACGCCTGAAGTTGCTTCAGGTTGTGCTCTTAAGAAATCGGTACCTGAATCGTGAGTGATGTTGGTGCCATTGTCAAGTTGCAAACGGGAGTCGCTATAGGCAATTGACACACTTCTTCCATTGCCGATTTGGGTTTTATTTGTTACGGTAAGTTTGAAGGTGAGTTCAATACCATTGTCTTTACCATCGGGGTCGGTTAATGCAATGGCGGTTGCGCCCGTTACTTTAACGAGGGCTTCTTTTTGTTTGCCTAAAATAGCCGAATCGGGAGTGATGGTAACAGCGTACTCTTTAGGCGCGTTGGCAGGAGCTGATTTTTGTTCCTCGCCGGAACCTGAAGACGATTGTGAAGAGGTGGCGTTTTCGCTGCTTTCTTCTTTTTTGCTATCGCCTTTACATGCTGCAAAAATAAGGACAGATGCTGCAATGCCGAGTGTAATAACTCTTTTCATAAAAAAATTGAGGTTTAATAATCCATTAGAAAAAGCATGCAAATAAACTGTATTTATAATAAATGCTATATTAACTGAACAATAAATACCTACTTACCTTAGTATTGAAGGCCCGCTCAATAGCTTTTATTTTTCATACGCGTTATATGTTGCGCATTCGATGAAAATGTTACAGGTTGGTTTATTTACACAGGAAATTTTTTTTCAACTCCTCCTGGCTTCATTTGCCAGGGGCTTATAAATTACCTTGAAAAGGCCAGAAATGAACTCAAAAGCGGGACGTTCTTCACTTGTTATTTCTACTTCTGTGTAGCATTTTTTACTGATCTTTCTTAGGGCCAGGTATTCCCTGGTTCGGGATGGCTTCGTACCATCGTTACTAATATGCCGTATATATTTCGTACATGTCTCGTATATGTCTCGTATATAAGCCGTCTTTTTAATGACACGGGATATGTACGAATAGCCTTTGAATGACTGTTTTGACACCATAGGGGCATAGGCGAAGATGGGTGCGCACAGGTACGCTCCGGTTATAAAACAGCTATGAACTAAGGGGAAAAAATGTAAGGCAGGGTGAAAAATGGGATCGTAAAATGTGTGCTTATTACGTGAAGTTAATGTGTAAAATATAGATAACCGATTGGTTACTTCAAAGATACATGTTTTTTGTAAATTACATATGATACTTTAAATGCTTAATGCCATTAAACCAATTGATTATGGGAAAATTTCAACCACCCTTCTCTTTTACCGGTACGGTAGGTAATATCTCCGTTTACAAGATGCGTGGTTCTGACAAACCGATCGTGCGAAGAAAAGGCGGTCCTACCAAAAAGCAGATCCGGACAAAACCTTCTTTTGCCGCCACCCGAAGAAATAATATGGAATTTGGCGGAAGGGCCCGCATTGCCGGCCAGGTGTTGGAGATGCTTCGTCCGCTTAAATACCTGGGCGATTATAATCTCGCCGGTCCATTGAATACCCTGTTCAAACCTATTCAGGAACTGGATACGGTGAGCGGGCACGGGCAACGGAACGTTGTGCTTACTAAGGATCCGCATTTGCTGCAGGGTTTTTCCCTCAATCGCAAAAATCCTTTTGAAAGCATTATAGCTAACCGGATTATGTATACGCTTTCAAAAGAAACATTAAAGGCCTCCGTTACTTTTCCTGCACTGATACCTGGTGTTAACTTTTTCCTTCCGGGTAATTATGCCTGGTATAAATTTATGGTAGTATTAGGTACTATTGAAGATATGTTTTATACTGAAAGAGGATATAAACCGCAAAATGGAAAGGAAATGTTTATGTGGGAGCTGGAAGTAACCGACTGGTTGGCCGTTTTACCGCGATCTGAACCAATTACTGTAGCCTTTAATAGTATGGGCGACTACTTTGAAAAGCCTGATGAAAATGTAAGCTTTAACCCTCAGAGTCTGCTGCTTGCAGTTGGCATTGCGTTTGGGAATATGGTCAGGGGCGAGGTAGAAATGGTAAAATATGTTGGCGCAGGGAAAGTATTGGCAATGGCGTAATGTTGAATTGTAAATGGTGAACAAACCCGGGTAAACCGGCAATCATGAATAAAGGCGTAACGCGGTTCTAACCATGTTACGCCTCTTTAGTTGCAGCCTGTATGTGCATTTAACGTGCTGCGCGCGTTTTAATTTTTCAGCTTTAGGCTTTAGCCTGTATTGGCTTTCGGCTTGCTTTTACCCCTGCTCCACCACAATAATAGTATCCGGTCCATCAAAAGTGAGGCCTTCGGTTGAAATAGTTACCCCTGTTTTTTGTTTGGTGAATTTTACCGGGGTGCTGCCGCCGAGAAGTTTCACCGATTTTATTTTGAGCTTTGCATCGGGCAATACGATCGCATTGCCTTCAGGCGCTTTGAATACATGCAGATACATCAGTTTACCTTTTTGTGTGGTAACGCCCCAGGCCTGTGGCGCAAGCGGTCCGCCCCGGGTGCCATAAACACTTTCTCCATATTGCTGTAACCACTTCCCTGCCCCGGCAAGGGTATCGGCAAATTCCGATTGAATTAAACCGGTAGGCATGGGTCCTACATTCAGCAACAGGTTAGCATCGCGGCCGGCTGCGCCAACCAGTAACTGCACTACCTGTTTTACCGATTTATAATTGCGGTCGGTGATATTATAACCCCATGCGCCGTTGATGGTTTCGCAGGTCTCCAGCGGCATGGCGTCTGACGGTTTTTGAAAACTCAGTCCCGATTTGTTTTCACCGGGCAGGTCCCTTTCGAACATTTGAAAATCTTCGCCTGCAAACGGCGTCATATGGTGGTTGTTCCCGATCATACATTGCGGTTGCAGTTTATGAATAAGCGAATAGATCTCTTCATACTTCCAGTCGATCCGCGAACCGCGGTCGGCATGGCCTTCGGGATTGGTTTGGTCCCAATGCCCGTCGAACCAGATACACATGATATCGCCATAATTGGTGA
>CBIHPC010000190.1:0-11772 GCA_966211305.1 uncultured Niastella sp. | reverse complement strand
CTCGAGAACAGCCAGCAACATGTAACCGGCGATGTATTTGTTCACCTGCAACCCTATCGCTTCCAGATCATAGGTATTGAATCATCCTACGATCTTATGAGCAGTAAATTTGGCAAATACGGTGAAATGAATACGGGCTTTACGGGTGAGGACGTGCGTGGCTTCAGTAAAATATTTGGCAACCAGACTTCTATCTGGAATTCGGTGAAGGAAGAGAATGAGAAGAAGTAGTTGACGAGTTGACAAGTTAACGAATTGACAAGGATTGTCCTCTGTGCGGCAGACTGGTTAATAGTTGACAGGCTGACGATCTAAAAGTTGAAATGGTGATAATGTTAATTAGGCAATTGCAAGATTATATGAATTAGCAGGAACTGATCGAAAATAGCGAGCCATTTCACGTTTGCCGTTTCACGATTGCCCATTCACGATTTAATGAATTTTATGAGTCAGAAAATAAAAGTTGGGATCATAGGTGGCGCCGGTTATACCGGTGGTGAGTTGCTCAGGTTGCTGATCAATCATCCTCAGGTGGAGATCGCCTTTGTAAACAGCAAAAGCAATACCGGCAACCCTGTTTACCAGGTGCATGCCGATCTTATAGGAGAAACAGATCTTCAATTCAACGATGACCTTTCTCCTTTGCAGGACGGCAGCATCGATGTTTTGTTCCTGTGCGTAGGCCATGGCGACGCCCGCAAATTCCTGACAGAATATACAGTAAACGATAAAATAAAGATCATCGATCTGTCGCAGGACTTCCGGTTAAGCGCGAAGTCGTCAATAGGCAACCGGCAATTCATATACGGATTACCTGAGTTGAATAAGGCAGCGATCAGAACCGCACAAAATATTGCCAACCCCGGCTGTTTTGCAACCGGTATACAGTTAGGCTTACTGCCACTGGCAAAAGCCGGTTTGCTGCAATCGGTATATACAACCGGTATCACCGGTTCAACCGGGGCCGGACAAGGATTATCGGCCACCTCGCATTTTTCGTGGCGCGCCAATAATATTCAGGCCTATAAAACTTTAACGCACCAGCATTTAAAAGAGATCACCCAGTCGATACAGCAATTGCAGTCTTCGTTCTCGCCTGTTACCGCCGATGGATCATCAGAAGCGCTGAGTTTTATTCCCTGGCGGGGCGATTTCACCCGGGGCATCTTTATCAGCTCACTGATCGATTGCGACTGGAAGATCGAACAGCTCACAGAACTGTTCACAGCTTTTTACCAGGATGCACCGTTTACGGTGCTGAGTAAAAACGAGATCTTTTTAAAGCAGGTGGTGAACACCAATAAATGTATCATTCAACTGGAAAAAGTAGGTACGAAAGTGGTGGTGCACAGCGCCATCGATAACCTTACCAAAGGAGCCAGCGGCCAGGCAGTGCAGAATATGAATTTGATCTTTGGGTTAGATGAAAGCGCGGGGTTAAGGTTAAAAGCTAATTACTTCTAAATTACATTTCACGCTGAACGCCGAACGCTAAAAGCAGAACGCGAAAACCACATAACAGGGGGAATTTTTATTAGCAAAGGATCCGGGATATATTCAGAAAGATTTATATAAGATATTATTTGAAAAGGTTAACGAGCTGAAGGCGAAATTAATCAACCTGATAAAATCTATTCGTCTATAAGCTTACCTAAATGTAATTATACCGCTTTGCATTTTGCGTTCGGCGTTAAGCGTTTAGCGTTAAGCATAACACAGGAATTATGAAATTATTCGATGTCTATCCAATTAACAACATCGCCATCGTAAAAGCCAAAGGCTCAAACGTATGGGATGACAAAGGAGAACAATACCTTGACCTGTATGGTGGTCATGCGGTAATTTCTATTGGCCATACCCATCCGCATTATGTTGAACGAATTACCAACCAGTTAAATAAAGTAGGCTTCTATTCCAATTCGGTAAAAATGCCTTTGCAGGAAGAACTGGCCGAAAAACTGGGAACAATCAGCGGCAAACCCGACTATCAGTTATTCCTGATCAGCTCGGGGGCCGAAGCAAACGAGAACGCATTAAAACTGGCCTCATTCTATAATGGCCGCAAAAAAATAATTGCATTTAAGAAATCTTTCCACGGACGTACCTCTTTGGTTGTTGCTGCCACCGACAACCCCTCTATTGTAGCGCCGGTGAACCAGACATCGAATGTAATTTTTCTTCCCTTCAATGACGTAGCTGCGCTTGAAGCCTGCTTCGCAGAACAGGGACCGGAAATTTCATCGGTGATCATCGAAGGCATACAGGGCGTGGGCGGCATCAATGTAGCCAGTGAGTTGTTTTTACAAACCATCAGGCGGTTGTGCGATGCGCATGGCGCCGTTTACATTGCCGACAGTGTACAATGCGGTTACGGCAGAAGCGGCAAATTCTTCTCGCATGACTTTGCCGGCGTGAACGCAGACATTTATACCATGGCAAAAGGTATGGGAAATGGTTTCCCTGTTGCCGGTATCATCATCGCACCTCACTTACAGCCGAAACATGGCATGCTGGGCACCACGTTCGGTGGCAATCACCTTGCCTGCGCAGCCGCACTGGCCGTATTGGAAGTGATAGAAAAAGAGAACCTGGTTCAGAACGCCGCTGAAGTTGGACAATACCTGATGGATGAACTGAAAAAGATCCCCCAACTGCAAAATGTTCGCGGCCGGGGTTTGATGATCGGCTTCGATGTTCCCGAACAATACAAAGACCTGCGCAAAAACCTGCTGTGGAAACACAGGATCTTTACCGGCGAAGCGAAACCGAATGTGATCAGGCTGCTGCCCTCACTGGCCCTGCGCAAAAAAGATGCAGACCAGTTGCTGGAGGCCATTAAAGAAGAAGTTCAGGTTGGTGCAACGCTGAAAGCTGAACGCTAAATGCCGAACGCTGAAGGCTGAAGCTGAAGCTGAACGCGAAAGCAGAAGTGCGGACACTGAAGGTGGAGTGCCGAAAATTCAAAAGAAATTAATAAAAGTTTTGAGCTGGCGTTAAGCGTTAAGCCCTAAGCGTTCAGCTTTATTTCATCATTAAAATTCTTCCCGCTAAGGCATGAAAAATTTTACAAGTGTGCACGATGTGCCGCAGATAGATGCACTGGTAAAAAAAGCGCTGGCATACAAAGCCGATCGTTTTAAAGATAAAACATTGGGAGCAGGCAAGCGCATAGGTTTGTTATTTCTGAATCCCAGTATGCGAACCCGCCTTAGCACCCAGATCGCCGCACAAAACCTGGGCATGGAGCCTATCGTGTTCAACGTAGGACAGGAAGGATGGGCGCTTGAATTTGAAGATGAGGCCATCATGAGCGGCAGCACTGTTGAGCACGTAAAAGATGCTGCGCCCATTATGGGTAACTATTTCGATATTCTGGCCATTCGTACGTTCCCTTCTTTAAAGAACCGCGAAGACGACTACAGCGAGCTTTATATAAAACAGTTCATTAAATACGCAGGTATTCCGGTGGTTAGTCTCGAAAGCGCTACCCTGCATCCATTGCAGAGCTTAACCGATATCATTACCATCAACGAATGCCTGAACGCCTCGCCCCTGCCGGCAGGTAACAAGCCGAAGATCGTGCTTACCTGGGCACCGCACGTAAAGCCGTTGCCGCAATGTGTTGCCAATAGTTTTTCACAATGGGTGAACGCCTGGGGAAAAGCTGACTTTGTTATAACGCATCCCGAGGACTATGAACTGGATGAACAGTTCACCAAAGGTGCTACGATCACGCACAATCAGGATGAAGCATTAAAAGATGCCGACTTCGTATATGTGAAAAACTGGAGCACGTTCAAAGATTACGGCAAGATCTATAATAACGATCCCGAGTGGATGCTTACCAATAAAAAGCTGGCCACCACCAACAATGCCAAAGTAATGCATTGTTTGCCCGTAAGGCGCAATGTAGAGCTGAGCGATGAAATACTCGACGGGCCCAACAGCATTGTAACACAGGAAGCTTCGAACCGGGTATGGGCAGCACAGGCCGTTCTCAGCGAAATACTAGCATCTCAAAAATAAACCAGCAAGCAGTGTCAGCATTATATGTTGTTAAGATAGGCGGTAATATAATCGATGATGAAAAAAAGTTGTCGTCGTTCCTGAAAGATTTTGCAGCAGTAAATGGCCATAAGATCCTTGTACATGGCGGTGGTAAACTGGCCACCAAACTGGCTGAGCAAATGAACATTCCGCAACAGATGATTGATGGCCGCCGTATCACCGATGCCGAAACGCTAAAGATAGTGACCATGGTGTATGCCGGTTATATCAATAAAAATATTGTGGCCCAGTTACAGGCTAATAACTGTAACGCCATCGGTTTAAGCGGGGCCGACGGGAATGTGATCCTGGCGCATAAAAGAAATCACCCTACTATCGATTATGGTTTTGCCGGCGATGTAGACGCTATCAATACCAGCCTGCTGAAAAGTATAATCGATCAGCAGGTAAGTGTAGTAATGGCGCCCATTACCCACGACCAGAAAGGGCAATTGCTGAACACCAACGCCGATACCATTGCACAGGAAGTGGCCAATGCATTGAGCACCCTGTACGATGTGCAACTGATCTATTCATTCGAGAAAAGCGGAGTGCTGCTCGATGCAGATGACGACAGCACCGTAATTCCATCCATTAACCCTGCCTATTACCAGCAATTAAAATCCGAACAAAAAATATTCGCCGGCATGATCCCTAAACTGGATAATGCTTTTGCCGCATTGAACAGAGGGGTAAAGAAAGTGATCATAGGTAAAGCCGAACAGCTAAGCGATCTCATCACCGGTAAGGCCGGAACAAGTATTGTACATGAGTAATAATAACTTACATACACTTCAGCAAAGCGCTATCGAATTGCTGAAGCAATTGATCAGCACCCCTTCATTCAGTAAGGAAGAAGACAAAACGGCTGATATCCTGAAAGCCTTTCTCGAAAAACATGGCGTGCAGGTAAAGACCGTTAAACACAATGTATACGCCCGCAATGCACATTTCGACGACAGTAAGCCTACCATTTTGCTGAACTCGCACCACGATACGGTAAAACCCAATAAGAACTATACACTCGATCCCTTTACACCCGTTGAAAAAGACGGTAAATTATTCGGCCTCGGCAGCAATGACGCCGGAGGTCCGCTGGTGGCACTGATAGCCACATTCCTGTATTTCAATCAGCAGCCTGATTTGAAATACAATGTTGTGCTGGCCGCCTCTGCCGAAGAAGAGATCAGCGGTAAAGACGGCATTGAACTGGTGCTCCCCCACCTTGGTAAAATAGATTGCGCCATTGTAGGAGAGCCTACACAAATGCAAATGGCCGTAGCCGAGCGCGGACTGATGGTGCTCGACTGCACTGCGCAGGGCAAAGCCGGCCATGCCGCCCGCAACGAAGGCGAGAACAGTATCTACAAAGCATTAAAGGATATAGAATGGTTTCAGAGTTACCAGTTCCCTAAGGTGAGCGACCTGCTGGGACCGGTAAAGATGAGTGTGACCGTTATTGAAACCGATAACAAAGCCCATAACGTGGTGCCTGCACAATGTAAGTTTGTGGTTGACACCCGCGTGAACGAGTTGTATACTTTTGAAGACATTCTTGAAACCATTCATAAGCATGTGCAGTGTGAGGTAGTGCCCCGCAGCACGCGCTTGCGTTCTACCTCTATTGCACTCGACCACCCGTTGATTCGGTCGGGCTTGGCTTTAGGCAGAACCTATTACGGCTCTCCCACAACTTCCGACAAAGCTTTAATGCCCTTCCAGGCATTGAAAATGGGCCCCGGCGATTCAGCAAGAAGTCATACGGCAGATGAGTATATTTATGTGGAGGAAGTTGTTGAAGGAATTGAGTTGTATGTGCAGTTACTTGAAAAAATTGTGAAATAACCAGCAAATAATTCAACCATGAAATTGTGGAGTAAAGAAACCACCAATACATCCCAACTGGTAGAAACCTTCACTGTTGGCAGAGACAAAGAATTCGATATTCTGCTTGCCCAATACGATGTACAGGGTTCTATGGCGCATGTTCGCATGCTGGCTGAAGTGGGTTTGATGTCGAAAGACGAAGCCGATACCGCCATAAAAGGACTGGAAGAAATTGCCGGCGACATAGAACATGGCCGCTTTACAATTGAAGAAGGCATTGAAGACGTTCACTCCCAGGTTGAATTTACACTTACCCGGCGCATAGGTGATGCCGGAAAAAAAATACATAGCGGCCGCAGCCGCAACGACCAGGTTGCCGTTGATATAAAACTGTATCTGCGCGCAGAAGTGCTGGCCGTAAGAGATGAAGTAAAGCAAACCTTCGATCTGCTGATAGCGCAAAGCGAAAAATTCAAAGACATCCTGTTACCAGGGTATACCCATCTGCAAATCGCCATGCCATCTTCCTTCGGTTTATGGCTGGGTGCTTATGCCGAAAGCCTGACCGACGATATGGAGCTGCTGGCAGCTGCCTACCATGTTACCAATAAGAATCCGTTGGGCAGCGGTGCCGGGTATGGTTCTTCTTTCCCCCTGAACAGGAAACGCACTACCGAATTATTAGGTTTCAAAACATTGAACTGGAATTCTGTTTATGCGCAAATGAGCCGCGGTAAAACAGAAAAGGTGATCGGAACTGCGCTGGCCGGCATTGCCGGTTCCATCGGCCGACTGGCTATGGATGCCTGCCTGTACATAAACCAGAATTTCGGTTTTATTTCCTTCCCCACCGAACTAACAACCGGCAGCAGTATTATGCCGCATAAAAAGAACCCCGATGTATTTGAGCTGATCCGTGCCAAATGCAACCGCATTCAATCGGTACCGAACGAATTGTCGCTGTTGCTGGCGAACCTGCCTTCGGGTTATCACCGCGATCTGCAACTGACAAAAGAAATTTTATTCCCTGCTATTGAAGAGTTGAAGGCTTGTTTGCAAATGACCCGGTTAATGCTGCAGCACCTGTCGGTTACCAGCAATATACTCGATGACGAAAAATACAAATACCTTTTCAGCGTAGAAGCCGTGAATGAACTGGTGAACAAAGGCATTCCCTTCCGCGAAGCGTATAAAGAAGTAGGTAACCAGATTGAAAAAGGAGAATTCAATTTCGATTACAAAAAACAACTCAACCACGTTCATGAGGGAAGCATCGGCAATTTGTGCAATGCGGAGATCACGGGCGTAATGAACAGGGTGTTGGAGAAGTTTTAGTAACCGGTTACCATGTGCCGGTTACCAGGCTTGCAATTCGGAGCTGTCAACTATTTATCAGCCCTCCTGCGCCTGGAAACTGGTATCCGGTAACCGGCACCACTTTAAATTGAACTATCGTTTCAAACTTTCGCTGCTTACCCGCGTAGGTGTATCTTTTCCCGCCACAATGGTAGTTGAGCTAATGGCAATGGCCCTGATAATGGCCGCCATGTTGTTCATATCGAGCGTTTCAATTTCATCTTCCTGGGTATGATAATACTTCTCGCTATCCATTTTTGAAGTGGAAATGGTATGCGCCGGAACGCCCAGCCGCGCCAGGGTGGCGTTATCGCTTCTGTAAAATAACTGCTGCGTGGGATATGGATCGGGATAGAATTTGAAAGCAGTGTTTGCCAGGTTTTTCTCCAGAATCTTACCCATATCAGACTTCTCATACCCGGTTATAAATGCGGAATTAGTGCCCCATTTACTTTCGGTACCTATCATTTCAATATTGAACATGGCCATTACCTGGTCGGGGTTGTACTGTTGCGAAAAATAAGTGGAACCAAAACCACCGCTTTCTTCTGCAGTAAAGGCGGCAAAGATGAGCGTGCGCTCATTGTCTTTCTTCTTTGCAAAATAATTGGCCAGCATGATAACCGCCGTTATACCGGCCGCATCGTCATTGGCGCCATTGTAGATACTGTCGCCGGCCGCATTGGCGCGGCCAATACCTAAATGATCGTAATGCCCGCTGAAGATCACATATTCTTCTTTCTTTGATTTACCCGGTAAAATGCCTACTATATTTTTCAGGGGATTTGAAGTAACCGTTTGTTTTATTTGTATGGAATACTCGCCAGCTTCTTCATTGGCCATTACCAGCACAATATTTCCTTTAGGTGTAAACTGTGAACGGCCGCCTCTTTTCAACCTTTCAAAAATCGCCCGGTGAATGGTATCAACCATTAAAAGATGATCGCCGCCGGTGCGTTGTAAACGGCTAACGATACTGCCAAGCGTATCTTTGGCCTGAACCACTTTCATGGTGTAACCCGATCCCTGATTGATAGAAAGCTCTTCTTTCGCTGTAATAGCCGCAATATTCCGCTCTTCCAGCGGTTTGCCGTTCATTGTACCCCCGGCCTGTACCGGGCTGATGCGCAGCATGGCGAACTCCTGCAGATATGATCTTCCGGCTACGGGTTGTAAACCGGCTTTTTTGAACTCATCGGCAATAAATGCAGCAGCCTTGTCAATACCGGGTGTATAAATTTTACGGCCGCCCATATCATCGGCGCTCAATATGCGCTCGATGCGTTCAACTTCCCTTGCATTAATGATCTTATCGATATTCTGGCAATAAGCGGTTTGCTTTGCCAGCAGTAAAAGGATAAAGTAGCGATGCATATTTATTTTTCGAGATTTCATAACAAATCCAAACCTACTGATATTTTCCGAACGCTTAACGCTGAAGGCTGAACGCTCACTCGCGATTGTTCAGCCTTTCCTGCCGTTTACATTCGATACTTTGCCTGCAGCATTTTTAGGAGCTTCATAATAATGAAGCAGCCAGAAAATTCGGGTTGAAGCGTTAAGCGTTTGGCGTTCCGCGTTAAGCCTTCTCAGAGGCTCATCATTTCTTTGAACTTCACCGTTTGGCGGCGGCTCACCTCTATCTTTTCCCCGCCCTTCAGTTCAAGCAACAACCCGCCATTGAAATACGGTTCAATTTTATCTATCAGCCGCAGGTTCACTATATGCTTCCGGTTGGCCCTGAAAAAAGTTTTCTCATCGAGCCTTTCCTCCAGCGCGTTCAATGATTTTAATATAAGCGGTTTATTGGGCCCGAAGTAAACCTTGGCATAGTTGCCAACACTTTCAAACAACCGGATATCCGAAAGTTTTACAAACCAGCAGCGTTCGCCGTCTTTAACAAACACCTGGTCGTTTTCGCTTAAAATACTGCGGTTAAAATTTACGGGTACCATGGGGCCCTGCTCCCGCTCTTCCTGTAAATGCAGTTTCTGAATAGCATCGGCCAGGCGTTTGGGTTCAACGGGCTTCAACAGGTAGTCGAGCGCGTTCACCTCAAATGCTTTCAACGCATACTCATCATAAGCTGTTGTAAAAATAACGTGCGGTGCTTTGTCAAGCTCCGACAACATATCGAAACCGGTTTTACCCGGCATTTGTATATCCAGAAAAATGAGATCGGGGTTTATGTTCTCAATTTTTTCAACGCCTTCACCGGCATTGCTGGCTTCGGCCACCACTTCAATTTCAGGAAAGTCCATAAGCAGTTTACGCAGCTCACTTCTGGCCAGCCGTTCGTCGTCGATAATAATGGCTTTGATCATAACTGGTTTTATTTTATTTCAACAGGGATCAGTATGCGGGCTTCCACCAGGTCAGATCCCACTTGCTTTATTTCAAAGTTAGCTTTTTCGCCAAACAATAACTGTAACCGGTTTTTGGTACTGAACAACCCAAAACCATCGCCATCCTGCACATGCCCGTTCAGATAACCGGTATTCAACACCACCAGCTCGTGGAAGTTCTCTTTGAAATCGGAGATCACTCTAACCAGTCCGCCCCCAATTTGTTTGCCTATACCATGTTTAATGGCGTTCTCTACCAGGGTTTGCAGCATCATGGGCGGTACCGGCTGATCGAGCGTATCTTCGTCTATCTGGTATTCTATTTTCAGGCGGTCCTCAAAACGGATATATTCCAGCGCCAGGTAATCTTTCACAATGCCCAGTTCTTTCTCAAAAGGCACTGTTTCTACTTTTTCGGCCTGCATACTGCTGCGCAGAATATTGCTGAGCTCGGTAATGGCATTGCGGGCGCGATTGGGATTTTCATCGATCAGGGCGCGGATACTGTTAAGCGCGTTAAAAATGAAATGCGGGTTGATATGCGCTTTGATAGTTTTTAATTCGAGTTCTTTTACCAGCGATTCCAGCCTGATCTTATCCAACTGCGCCTGCCGGGTTTTTACGATGTAGTGGTACGCGAAATAGATCAGGTTCCACACTATGATGATAAAAAAATACCCCAGCGAGATCCTGATCATTTTATTCACAAAGGTCAGCTGCCGCTGTTTCTCCGATTCAAATTCAAGCCATTCTTCCAGCTTAGCCGTGGTGGTACCATATATCAGTGTGAATATGATAGAGATCAGGATAATGTAGATCACCTGTTCATTTACCGGCTTATCAACCAGCTTGTACTTCTGGATAAAAGCACGCATTATGTGCGTGATGATAAACCCCAGCGAGGCTTCCGAAACCAGCATCTGATAAAAAGAAGGCTGTATGCGGGTACGCAGGGTAAGGTAAAAAAATATGAACAACACTATATAGGCGCTCCAGCCTATGATCTGGCATAGCCAGTAATATGAAATTCTCTTCTTCATCATGCTTGTTGGAACTATAACAAATCTAGGCAATTAGACCGCTTGGGGTCAGTATTTAGGATATGTGGCGGTATAAATAGGTTACCGGCACTACAAAGTAGTGAATTTGTCAGTAATTCAGCCCCTTTTTACCCATGCCGCAAAATTGCCGATCGCGGCACGTTTTTTTGTTCTGTTAAAATCCAGCCATTATTAGGGCTCATGATTTAAAGATGTATTTTTGTCGCTAAAATTTCAATTAAATGGAGATCACGCCCGGCCCATTGTTGACGACCATCAATTCCCCAGCCGATCTTAAACATTTGAGTAGAGAGCAGTTACACCAGGTTTGTAACGAATTACGGCAATATATCATCGATGTGGTGAGTGTTCATGGAGGTCATTTTGCCGCCAGTTTGGGTGTGGTTGAGCTTACTGTTGCATTGCATTACATCTACAATACCCCATACGATCAACTGGTATGGGATGTAGGTCACCAGGCATACGGCCATAAGATCATCACCGGCCGCCGCGAGGAATTTCATACCAATCGTAAATATCACGGCCTCAGTGGTTTTCCCAAACGCAGCGAAAGCGAATACGATACTTTTGGCGTAGGACACTCTTCTACCTCTATTTCCGCCGCCCTCGGCATGGCCATGGCTGCGAAATATAAAGGGGAGAACCGCAAATCCGTTGCGATTATTGGCGATGGCTCTTTAACCGCCGGCCTGGCCTTCGAGGGCATGAACCATGCCGGCGTGGCCGATTCCGACGTGCTGATCATTCTCAACGATAACTGCATGAGCATTGACCCCAATGTGGGCGCGCTGAAAGAATATTTAACCGATATCACTACTTCTCATACCTATAACCGCCTGAAAGACGATATCTGGAAGGCGCTGGGCAAATTGCCAGTCGGCAAGAACTTTACCCGCGAAATGGCGAGTAAGCTCGAGCATAGTATAAAAGGCTTCGTGAACAAAAGCAGTAACCTGTTCGAAGCTTTAAAGCTGCGCTACTTCGGCCCTATCGACGGGCATAACATTACCAAACTGGTTGATACGTTACAGGACCTCAAAAACATTCCCGGGCCCAAATTATTGCATGTGATCACCACCAAAGGAAAGGGCTACGCCCTGGCCGAAAAAGAACAAACCCTGTGGCATGCGCCCGGG
>CBIHPC010000189.1:0-11817 GCA_966211305.1 uncultured Niastella sp. | reverse complement strand
AAAACGATTGCTACGCTTGTGCTGGCCCTGGTTATTTTGGTAATAGCGGTGCTTGCCTTAACATATGGAAACTACTTAGGCAGTTTGTAGTTCGTTGTTTGTTGTTTGTTGTTGCTTCGCCCTTAGGTAAGCAACCAATTGAGTGCATTTTCCGACTGATAAACAGGCTGTTTACTTCTATCGGTGATCCCGGCATAGAAAACCACAAACCACAAACCACAAACCATAAACCACAAACTGTTACTTTTGTCACTTTGTACAATTATTAAGTGAAAGAACCATTATCATATAAGGCACCCATTATTATCATCGGCGCAGGCGGTATTGTAAACGATGCCCATTTACCGGCTTATGAACTGGCCGGTTTCAATGTGGCCGGCATTTACGATGTCGATAAAGAAAAGGCGCATGCCCTGGCGCAGAAATTCAATATCCCTATGGTGTTCGACACCATGGAAGATATTGTTCGGCTGAAAGTAGAGCCGGTGGTGTATGATGTGGCCGTGCCCGGTTCCGCCATCATGAAAGTGCTCGAACATTTGCCCGCCGCTTCGGCAGTGCTTATACAAAAGCCAATGGGCAACAATTACGCGGAGGCAAAAGCCATACTGCAATATGCCCGCGAAAAGCAACTGGTGGCAGCGATCAATTTCCAGCTTCGATATGCGCCGTTTATAAAAGCTGCCAGAAAACTCATACAACAGGGAGCGTTGGGACAGGTATGCGACATCGAGATCAATGTGAACGTATATACGCCCTGGCATTTATGGACCTTCCTGTTTGAATCGCCCCGTGTAGAAATATTATACCACAGCATACATTATATCGACCTGGTAAGGTCATTCCTCGGTAACCCGGGCGGCGTATACGCCAAAACGGTAAAACACCCCGAAATGAGCCGGCTGGCTTCCGTACGCAGTAATATCATTATGGATTATGGCGATATGGTACGGGCAAATATAATAACCAATCACTGTCACAAATTCGGTATGGAGCACCAGCACTCGTACATAAAATTCGAGGGAACGCAGGGCGCCATAAAAATAAATATGGGCTTGTTGATGAACTACCCGCATGGGGTAGCTGATCAATTTCAATATATAACTATGACCGGTAATGAACCGGGCGAATGGAAAACGCTGGAAATTGAAGGAAGCTGGTTCCCGCATGCCTTCATCGGCAGTATGGAACAGGTGATGCAGGCAGCCGCGGGCAATATTCCAAAACCCGATAACTCGGTGGAAGATTGCATTTATACAATGGCTTGTGTAGAGGCTGCGTATCAGTCGAGCGAAAGGGGCGGAGTGAAACTTAATGAGATAATTAGCTAATATGCTAATGTGCTAATGGAAATACAGAAAACGGGTTTCCATCTTAAAAATACAAAACAGTAAATATCATAAATCACACATATCTAATGAAAGGCTTTCTTGTATTGGTTGTAAGTGTTTTGATCCTGAACACAGGTTGGGCTTCCGATAAACCCGCGGCTAAGAATGTTACTATCATCACTGCAAATAATTCTTCCCGTATAAAGTATGGAGCAGAAAAGCTTACAGCCGCCTTACGCACGGCTGGTTACAAAGTAACAGTGGCAGCGGAACTGAAAACCGCAGCTGCCGGTATCACCATTGTGGCCGGTAACTATGGCGATGCGCTGGTAAAAAAAGCGACAGCAGGCTACAAGCTGCAACCCGATACAACCGGCAAGGAAGGTTTTTCAATAAAAGGCAACACCAAAGCAGTTATTATCGCCGGTACCGATGCCTCCGGTACATTATATGGCTGTATGGAGCTGGCAGAACAGGTAGCCAACCATAAAGCGATCCCCGCCGGTTTATCTCTCACCGATAAACCTGAAATGGTTTTGCGCGGAACCTGTATTGGCGTACAGAAACCGTATTATTTACCGGGCAGAACGGTATATGAATATCCTTATACGCCTGAAACATTTCCCTGGTTATACGATAAAGCCCTTTGGATCCAGTACCTCGATTCACTGGTGGTGAACCGTATGAACTCATTGTACCTTTGGAACGGGCACCCTTTTGCCTCGCTGGTACGCACCAATGAGTATCCATATGCGGTAGAAGTAGATGATGCCACTTTTAAAAAGAACGAAGAACTGTTCTCCTTCCTTACCCGGGAAGCGGACCGCCGCGGTATCTGGGTAATACAGATGTTCTATAATATTATTGTGTCGAAGCCATTTGCCGAAAAGCATAACATAAAAACGCAGGACCGTAACCGGCCCATCATTCCTCTGATCGCAGATTACACCCGCAAATCGATAGCCGCATTTGTGGCCAAGTATCCTAATGTAGGGTTAATGGTAGCGCTGGGCGAAGCGATGGAAGGGGTAGGGCAGGACGATGTGGACTGGTTCTGCAAAACAATAATACCCGGCGTACAGGATGGGTTGAAGATCTTAGGTAAAAAAGATGAGCCGCCGATCGTTTTACGTGCACACGATACCGATGCACCGCGCGTAATGAAAGAGGCTTTGCCGTTGTATAAGAACCTGTATACCGAAGCAAAGTTCAATGGCGAAGCGCTTACAACCTATGAACCACGCGGTCAATGGGCGGAACTGCACCGCACCCTGAGCCGTATAGGAACCGTACAAATTGAGAATGTGCACATCCTTGCCAACCTCGAGCCGTTCCGTTATGGTTCGCCCGATTTCATACAAAAAAGTGTAAAGGCCATGCACTCTATCATGGAGGCAAACGGCCTGCACCTGTATCCGCAACATTCGTATTGGGACTGGCCATATGCAGCCGACAAAACAACGCCCCGTTTGCTTGAGATAGAGCGCGACTGGATCTGGTACCGTACATGGGCCCGTTATGCCTGGAAAAGCAATCGCGACCGTAAAGGGGAAATAGACTATTGGTCGGGCAGCCTCGCTGCGAAGTTTGGCTGCACACCGGCGCAGGCAAAACATATTGTAGATGCTTATGAGCATTCCGGTGAAATTTCGCCCAAAATATTAAGGCGGTATGGTATTACCGATGGTAACCGCCAGACGATGACGCTGGGCATGTTAATGACCCAGTTGATAGATCCCAAACGTTTCGGTTTGTTCACCCTGATGTATGACAGCGAAAGCCCGCTGGGAGAAATGATCATCGACTATGCAGCGAAGGAAGCGAATGGAATACCACATATCGGTGAAACGCCGGTGCAAATAGCCGAGGAGATCATTGTACATGGAGCCGATGCGGTAGCAGCCATTGAAAAGGCCGCGCCATATATAAAAAGCAATCGCGAAGAGTTCAACCGCCTGAAGAATGATATGTATTGTTACCAGTCGATGGCGCAGTACTATGCCTGGAAGGCAAGGGCCGCCATACAGGTGTTGAAATATAAATATTCGAATAAGATAGCCGACCTGGAGCAGGCGGTGCCGTTACTGGAGAAGAGCGTGGCGCATTTTGCCAACCTGGCGGGCCGTACCGATACCACGTATCTGTATGCCAACAGTATGCAAACGGCGCAACGGAAGATCCCCGTAGTTGGCAGGTATGCGAAAAATAAGACCTGGGTAGAATTACTGCCCATTTACCAGAACGAGCTGGATAATTTCAAAAAGCACATCCAGGTGCTGAAGCAGCAGCAGGGGGCAGGACATGGTATTGCTTCTATGAAGCCGTTGAAGAATGCACCGGTAGAAATACTTACAGAGAATATAAAAAGATATACGGTACAAAAGAATGCGCAGGTATGGCCCGATGTTACCGTTGTGATCAATGAAGTGCCCGCTTTACTCACCGGTTTGCAGGGTATACATTACAGCCAGAGCCGACAGATAGTAGAAGGAACAACATTGACATTTAAAACGGCGCAACCGGTAAAAGTACTGGTAGGTTATTTCGCGGAAAAGAACAGCGCTTACTTACCCGAACCAACATTGGAGATCGATGCAAGCGCCAACGATTATGGACAGGCCGAAACAAAAGTAGCTAATGCAATAGCAATAGATGGATTCCCTGCAATAAACATACATGCATTTACGTTTCAAGCCGGGACAAACACACTTACATTAGCAAAGGGTTCCTGCTTATTATTAGGCTTTATAAGTGAAAATGATCCATTGCCGACAGTAGATGCCGGCTTAGGCGTTACAGAAAACGCCGGTGCGTTGGACTGGTTATTTGAAAAATAACAACGATTGCAGCCAATGTTCACCGATATGGATTATTGTATTAAATAATCATTGCCATATAGTGAAAATTAATGAAGTGACTATGACATAACCTTATGGTTATACGTAGCCATGGATTATATATCAATGGAATACACTTAATGTTTCAGGAGTATAGGTTTGCCTGTATGAAATAGTAAGATGTTCCATCTTTTTAAGAAAAAATGACATTGTTTCACCCGGCCGCTGGCCGTTTCTTGTGATCTATTATGCAATATCCAGAAAAACCACATCCACCCCATCTCTTTACGCGTAGCTATGCACGTAGGTCCTTGGTTAATATTTGCTCCTCTCAATTGTTAAAACATAAATCTTAAACAACTGTTGTATGATTGGAAAACCGTCGTCCTTGAAATGCCTGATGGCGTTTTTTATGCTACTTAACTGCACGTACCTGATCGCGCAGGAAAGAGTTGTTACAGGGAAGATCAAAGACCCGTCGGGTAATCCGTTACCCGGGGTTAATGTGAACGTGTGGGGCACACGAATAAGTGTCACCGCCGATGTAACAGGTACTTTCCGCCTCCCGGTTCCCTCTGAAAATTCCGTTCTTGTATTCAGCTTCGTAGGCTTTTTACAAAAGGAGCAAAGAGTGGGGAACGATTCAACATTTAACATTAGCATGACTTACGATAATGCCGACCTCGACCAGGTGGTAGTAGTAGGTTATGGTACTTCAAAAAGAAGAGACCTTACCGGCGCCGTGTATTCGGTAAAACCAGGGCAGGTAACTGCTACGCCTGTACCAAATGCTGCAGAAGCATTGCAGGGTAGAATTCCCGGTTTGGATATCAACCGTACCAGCGGTGCACCCGGTGGTGGCGTATCTATCCAGTTACGTGGTAACAGAACCCTGAGTGGTACTGCCAACGGCCAGATTGGCCAAACCAGTGAGCCACTGGTGATCATTGATGGTTTTCAGGGTGGTAACATTGCCGACCTGAACCCCAATGACATCGAGTCGATAGAAGTGATGAAAGACGCTTCTTCAACCGCCATTTACGGATGGCAGGGTGCGAACGGTGTTATCCTGGTAACTACTAAAAGAGGTAAAGACCGCCCCAAAGTTTCCTACAGCGGTTTTTATGGTATCAACTCTTTAACATATCCCAAAACCCGTACCGGCCAGGAATTTATCCAATTCAGAAAAGATGCCTGGGAGGGTAATACTCCTGGCTCTACACCAACAGATGAGGACGTGTTAAATACAGACGAGTTGAATTGGTACCAGCAAAATAAATGGGTTGACTGGCTCGACCTGATCACCCGCAACGGTATTGAACAAAGCCATACTGCTTCTATACAGTCTGGCGGCGACAAAACAAAAGTTTATTTTTCTGCCGGTGTTTACAGGCAGGAAGGGGTGCTGCGCGGAACAGATAATACCCGTTACAATACCCGGTTGAACTATGACCAGCGCATCAGCAGCACGTTCAAAGCCGGGTTAATGACACAGTTGACTTATACGAATACCCATGGGCGTACCGATCCCTTTTCGAGGGTGAACGGGTTTGTGCCTTTGGGCGAACCGTATGACAGTGCAGGCAATATCAGGTTATTTCCAACACTATCCAATCAGAATGCCACAGATAAAAACCTGATTAACCCGTTAACCGACGAAAGACCAGGCGCTTATGTAAACAATACGAAACGGGGTAGCGTTATTGCCAATGGGTACCTTGAAGTTACACCTATTACCGGCTTAAGTTTCCGCTCTAATATGGGTATAACGCTTAGCTACACCCGTCAGGGCGAAATGTATGATGCGAATACCCTGCAAAATTTTGGTAATGGCAGAGGTATTACGGCAGAAGTAAACAGTGGATTTAACCGCTTTATTAACTGGGATAACATCCTTACCTATACCCGCCGGTTTGGTGATCATAATGTCACCCTTACCGGTATCACCAACTATACCCGTTCAGATGTTGAGGCATTTGAAGAAAGCGGCCAAAAGCTGATCCTGACCAACTGGTCATTCTATGGCCTTGAAAATACCGATGCCGCCAGCCGCGTACTCAATTCTGACTTCACAAGAACTGTTACCATGTCTTATGCCGGCCGCCTGAATTACACCTTTAAAGGTAAATACCTGTTAACGGGTACAATCCGTGCAGATGGTGTTTCACGTTTGGCCCCAGGTAACAAATGGGATTACTTCCCTTCAGTGGGTTTAGGTTGGAACATTCACCAGGAAGAGTTCATGAAAGACGCTTTCTGGCTTAACAACCTGAAGATCCGCGCTACTTATGGGGTCGCAGGTAATGCTTCGGTATTGCCATATGGCACACAAACGCTTTTACAAACCCAGAATGCCGTTATTGGTTCTTCTATAGTACCAACCAGTTACTTTAAATCCACTTTAGGTAACCCTACCCTCGGTTGGGAAAAATCGGCCACTACCAATTTAGGTCTTGACTTCGCTATATTGAAAAGCCGGATCTTTGGTACGTTGGAAGTTTACAAAACAAAAACAACCGATATCCTGTTCAAACGCCCCTTACCGCTTAATTCAGGGTTTTCAGAGATCTGGGAGAACATAGGTGATTCAGAGAATGAAGGTATTGAAGCGGCCCTTACAACAATTAACATGAACCGCGGCGATTTCAGGTGGACTACTACGTTTACCTTTACCGCTGCCCGTGAAAAGATCACCCGTTTGCTCACTGAAAAAGATCTCATTAAAGACGAAACAAGTTCATTATTTGTAGGAAAACCTATCAAATCGTTCTATAACTATACAAAAACAGGTATCTGGCAAACCGATGAAAATAAGGATGGCGTTAAATTCGGCAACTATGTTTATGAGGCTGGTGATATAAAGGTGAAGGACCTGAATAATGACAATATCATCGATGGTGTGAACGACCGTAGCTGGATAGGCGCTGACGTGCCCAAATGGTATGGTGGTTTGCAAAATACCTTTACTTATAAAGGAGTCGAATTAAGCGCATACATTGTTGCCCGTTATGGTCAGATGATCAACGCTAATTTCCTGGCAGGACGCTATAATGTTGGCGGCGGTGGTAATGGGCTGGCTGGTGTTGATTACTGGACACCAAGAAACCCAACCAACGACTTCCCGCAGCCACGCCTTGGTTCTACCTATTCAAATGAACCCGGCTATACCGGTTACCTGGCGCTGAACATGGTCGATGGTTCGTTTTTAAAATTGAAAACTGTTACCCTGGCTTATAGCCTGCCTTCACAGATCTCCAGGAAGGTGTATTCAGACAAGATCCGTTTGTATATAACCGGTAACAATCTTCTGATAAAAACAAAAAGTCGTTTCCTGAAGAATTATGATCCGGAAGCAGGTGGTACTGAAAATGCACCGATAACACGCCAATTTGTATTTGGTGCAAACATCGATTTCTAAATAATTCTCAATTCTTAAATGATTACTAATATGAATAAGCTCAAAAATATATCATATGCGGTAGCGGCTTTTTTGGTAACCACTGCTACCTCCTGTACCAAACAGCTCGAGGAATACAATCCCGGCGATGCTACCGCCGAGAACCTTTGGAGTTCACCTGCAGGTTTTGCAGCCCTCACCGCCACCGTATACCAGGACTTACACCTGTGGTATGGGGTTGAAGATGGGGAGTGGTTGCTGGAAGGTGGAACCGATCTGTGGTTTACTGCCAAAAGAGGTACTTATGCAAGACAGTTAAATTATTATGATGGTTTGGCATCTGACCGCGGCCAGTCAAAAAATATGTGGCAATATGCGTATAGGGGCATCAACCTGTGTAATGCCGGTATTGCACGTGCTGATAAGGCCGGATTTAAGACCGAAGCCGAAAAGAACCAGCGGCTGGGTGAATTGCACTTTATGCGGGCTTTTTATAATTTTCAGTTGGTTGAACATTTTGGCGGCGTGATCTTACGCACAAAAGAAACTGATGAAACGGAAGAATTGAAAGCTTACAGAAGTACCCCTGAGCAGTTCTATGATCTTATTATCAGTGATCTTGAATTCGCAAAGAATAATTTGCCAATTACCTGGGCTGCGAGTGCTGAATACAGCCGGGCTACCAAAAAATCGGCTATGGGTATGCTAGCCAGGGTTTTATTAACAAAGGCTTATTACGCTACCGGCGCCGAAAGAACCAGTTGGTTCACCAAAGCAAGAGATGCGGCCAAAGAAGTGATCGATAACAAAGGTACCCTGGGGCTCGACCTGTATGCTAATTTTAAAGACGCAATGCTGGCGCTTCACGGTAAATCAGCCAATAGGGGGTCGAATAAAGAAGCCATGTTTGTGGTGGCCTATAGCGAGGATAATCAGTTAGCAAACCTGTATACCTATACCAATGGTAACCGTATTTTTAAATATGCTTTAACCAGGTATTCAAACAAGCCGGGCTTTAATAATATCTATATTAATGCCTACGGGGTCGATAATCAGGGTATCCTGATGCCAACCTGGCACCTGCTCGATCTGTTCGATGAAACAAGGGATGCCCGGTACGCAGCCAGCTTCCTGGAAAAATGGTATGCCACCTACCCCTATACATGGCAGGCTGGTGATATTGCAGCCGCCAAGTTCGATAAAAATGCAAAAGTTGTAGGTATGCAAACAAAGGTGGGTGATCTTGCTATGTTTTGTACAAAAGGCGACCTGCCTTTCAACAGGAAGGATACCAACATCATTGCAGTGGGCAAAACAGATATTTATGTAAATCCCGTGCATGGTCAACCGTCAGCGATCGTAAATGATAAGGTAATTACTGAATATTACCCATCATTCATAAAGTTTGTTAATCCAGGTCGTACAACAACGGCCGCAACAGACTTTAGTGATGCCTATGTTATGCGCTTTGCAGAAATGTACCTGATAGCTGCAGAAGCATGTGTGCAACTGAATGAATTGGCAGATGCTGCCACTTTTGTAAACAAGGTAAGAGAAAGAGCCGGGATTACTGCTGCCGATAAGATTGCACTGCAGGTTTCAGCAGCTGATATGAATATTGATTTTATCCTCGATGAGCGGGCCCGTGAATTTGTTGGTGAACAACAACGCTGGTTAGACCTGAAAAGGGTATTCCGTGGAGATGACTGGGTTAATTATATTAAAAAATGGAACCCTGACATCACTTTAGTTCAGCCGCATCATTGGATTCGCCCTATTCCAAGAGACGAATTGAATGCATTAGAAAATGCTGCCGAGTTCGGTCAGAACCCGGTATATCAATAGTAGATGAACTACTTTAAATAGTTACTTATCCTCTGGAAATGTGTAATCCGTAACCGGGAGCCGGAAGGCTTCCGGGGCAGGATGAAAGGAACGAACAACCCGTAACAACACATATCTTGATTTAGCAACCTTTAAGTCATGGAAGAAAAAGATCCCGCCGCGAGGCGGGATCTTTGCGTTTGGGGGGAGGTGTTGGCGCAGGCAAAGAGCGCAGTAATATGGAAAATACCAGTTGAATGGATCATTGTAGAAAGATATGACGTTAATTTTGGGGATTAATTTGATTTACATTTATTCGTATAATAAGTTATTGATATGAACAGACTACTATTAATATTGAGCATAATTATTTTTGTAAAATGTGCGTCTGCTGACAATTCAAAAAAGGAAACTGATACACAGGATGAAGGAAAAGAGCCTCCCATCGCCATATTAAAATCGGCTCCTTTTATTTATTTACAATTAAGAGTGCAACCTTTTTCAGTTGATTCTATTATTGTAAAAACTATAATAACCAATAATTGGAATAATGAGCTGGCAATATATAAACCGTTACTTCCTTTTGATTCTGCTAAATTAGAGTTGTTTAGTGTTTTGGAAAAGAACAGCTACGACAGGTTGGAATTTGTTGGTGAGCCAGATCAGGAAAATTATTTAAACTACGAAGACGGTCCAACGGATTTAATCGTTCCAAATTTAGATACAGCCAACTTCATTTTTTTACAGCCTGGCAAAACTTTGGAGATTGAAGCCAATATTGCACCTAAATATGATTTCAAAAAGTTCCTGAAAAAAAGACTTCATGAATTTAAATTGGTATATGTTAAAGAATGGCCATATGTGGTAGATGGAAAACAGGTTACAGAAATGGATTCTACTGATCATCAGGTAAAGCCTGTTTATTTTGTTGCATCCTTACCGGAAAATGACGATCCTGATTCCATGAGAGTTGATTTTAGAATTCCATAAAGAAATGAACGTATTATGAGTTTACGAAGGTCATCATTATTTTCTGTCAGTTGCGTGTTTCTAATTCTTTCCTGTGGAACCAATTCAAAAAAAGATAAAAACGCACACTTACAGAAAGGAAATAACCAGCAGCAAATCGTTAGTGATACTAATGGCGATGGTTCTTACAGATCGAAAATAAGTTTCTCGCCAGGTGCCAGGTATGAATATACAATCGCTAACGAATCGGAAACCGAACTTGAAGTTAATGGCAAAGAAGTATATGTGCTGCATAAATCCGATGTTGCTGTTACTTATGATATTCAAAAGGACAGTGCAGGCAATTATTTATTGAAAATGCACTATGATAATATACACCTGTATTCCAAAACAACTGACAAGGAAACCGAATTCGATGCGGCCAATCCGGCTGCTACACTCGACCCCACTGAGAAAATGCTGGGCTATTTAAAGGAGGCCAGTATTTCAGCTACGGTTTCACCAACCGGCAGGGTGGTCGAAATAAATGGTTACAAAGAACTTGGTGAAAAAATACTGAGTGGTTTTAAGGACGAAACCAGCCGCAGTATGGCTGCTACCCAATGGGAAAAGGTGATAGGCGATGGTATGATAAAGAAAAGTATCGAACAGTTGTTCACCGTTCTGCCAGAAGCTGCAAAAAACGTTGGTGACACCTGGACAAAAAACACAAAGCAAAAAGGTGAGATTGATATGAATGTGACTTCCAGCTTTAAATTGAAAGATATAGAAGATGGAGTTGCCACCATTGAGTCTGAAGGCGAATTGACCAGTGAAAAAGGACAATCCAATATGATGGGATATTCGGTTACCAGTGACATGAAGGGTGACCAGGAGAGCGAGTACCAGGTGGAAACGAATACTGGCATAGTACTTAAAAATAATACCAGCTCTACCCTGAAAGGGTCCCTTCAAATGATGGGTAAGGAAATACCGGTAACTATAAAGACAAGGCTTGCAATGAATGGAAAGAAGGTGAAATAGCGCTATTGAACACTGCTCACAGAAGGAGAATAATACGTTAAATAGTATTGTCCTTATCGATTGCCATCATGGTTTCGGTTGCACCACCCGAAAGTTGGTGCAATATAGAAATTTTAACACTCAGGGCTTGGAATTCAACCCAGAAGACAGCCTCTGCATTTCGCGGGTGTTTGGTTGAGTTAATCAGGATAAACACCAGCCATATTTTTAATTCATTGAGCAAAACGAAGCTATGGATGCAGCATTTGTAGTGTATTTACCTGTTGAAGCAGAGCTGGAAGGTTTTCCATTCAAGGTTCCTATGTTTGAATGGGGTGGGGAGCAACACCCTCAGGGAGAACCGGAATGTGGTTTTGGTCTTAATTTCAGGTTGAAAAAAATGAAGCCCCATCCACCTTACGGTTGGGGAAAAATGCCGGCAAATTACCAGCAAGTG
>CBIHPC010000188.1:0-11819 GCA_966211305.1 uncultured Niastella sp. | reverse complement strand
GGCCCTTTGGGCGTAAAGGCATAAATGCTATATACACCGGCCGGTAACAAAGGCATTTCCATTGGCAAGCGGTTAACGCCCCGTTCAATAATTGTATTTACTGTTCTTACAACCTGGCCATTATTATTCACAACGCATATACGCACCTGTGTTTTCTGAAAAGCGCGGCAGGTAAGTACGGGAGACCCGGCGGCAGTGATTGCCATCAACTGCAGCGCACCGCTATAATTATTTACAACATTATTTCTTCTGGCTGAAGTATCATCAACCAATGCAAGCGGGCCTTCAACCGGCACACTGCTTCCCAAAGCAAAATGATCGGGCGTTGCGCTCCATGAAACTACGTTGTTACTTACCACTGAGCCCCGCGAACCAGCTGTACCTGTAAACGCCGTATTGCCATTATTCAGCCAAACGCCGTTATTGAGCCGCGCAACTCTCGCTGTTGCCAGATTGGTTCCTACGCCACTATTGGGGCCATTAAATGATAATTCAACCGATGCTGACGCTGCCGGGCTGGCATCAGCCAGGATGCTCCAGAAACCGGTTTGCGAAATATAACTTATCCCGGCGCCGTAGGTGTTGCTGATCAGTTGGGGATTGCTGCCAACATACTCAACATTGAAATTACCACTGGCGTTTCTCAATGTAAGCCATCGCATGAAGTTTCCCTTCCCTACTGGGAATAAAAATTGATCGATAGCAGCCAACCCTTCTTTTCGAAGCGGGCCATCGATAAAACTGTTATCTGATAAACTGTCAGCTATGATGCTACAACCGCTTAATAGCTTTAAAATGTTAGCGCCGGAAGTAATTACTCTTCCTTTTACGAGGTATAATTTATATGGTAATGACCATGGCGAGTTAAGTGTTACACCCGCGTTACTGTTCATCTTTACGGCAACATTCTCTTTTATAGAGCCCTTACAATCTATCTGCTGCATAGTGTTGCCACCGAAAACCATTTCCGGCAAACCAGTACCAGTTTCGGTAATTACGCCTGTGGCGCTTTGCACCAGGTGCCTGTTTATAACAGTAACCAGGCTTCGGTTATTATTACCCAAATTGAGCGTACCGCCCTGCTGAATCAGGTCACGGCCAACGAAGAGCGTATCGGAAAAGTTGAGACTGAAAGTCACTCCGGCCCCTATGTAAAGATCACTTTTAAGGGTAATGTTATTGGTCCCTGATGCGGTATAAGTAACCGTACCGTTCATGGCATTTGATAATAAAACAAGTTTGCCATAAGTACGGCCACTTAGTGAAATAGTACTTGAGGCCGTGGGTAAATCAAACTCAAAGATCCCTTCTTCAGTGCCCGGCGCCCTTGATAATACTGCTATAATGGCGGCATGGCTACCTTCAGTGTTCTGAATAAACCTGCCACCATTGCTGATCTTTAGTGAATCAGCGATCTCAACGGGTAAACCGCTGCTGGTGCCTGAAGCGTTTTTAAATATGCCGCCGTTCCCGATCACCATACCATAAGCAGCGCCTGAAACTTTAAAACCGGGAAGGGCTGTATTGGCAGCAGGCAATATTAATTCAACAGTATTGCCTGCACCGGGCGCAATGGTTACCGATCGTACATGAACAATGCTATCGCCACCCGGCAAATTGACGGTATAATTACCGGCTATAAATGTATTGTCGAGAATAACATCGTCAGTAACAGCAGGGAGTACATTGCCTGACCAGTTACCTGGTGTCGTCCACCGGCCATCTCCGGCTTCACCATCCCAGCGAAGCTGGGCAAAAGAGGGAATATTTACAAAAAGGACAAATAAAAGCAGTGGCTGCAAAGAAAGCAACAGTTTTGTATTTAGCATAACAGAAAAGTTTATGCTACTTTGCAGAGCCTGTAATATGAAGATAAAAAATATATCTATTCAACAAAACAAAAACTTAAAAAATTTCGAATACTGGTTAGTGTAATACACAATTGAATTCGTATGGATACAATTTTGTACTCTAGCAACCTGTACTGCCGGGGGCCTAAAAAAAGCCGCACGCGGCGGCTTTATATGAAGGGAAATTATTTCTTTCTGAAGAAGATCCGCACCGGAACACCAGTGAACTTGAAATGCTGACGCAACTGGTTCTCGAGGTAATTCTTATACGGCTGCTTTACATCATCGGGAAAATTGCAGAAGAAAGCAAACGACGGAACGTGTGTTGGGAGTTGCGTAACATATTTAATGCGGATAGGATTACCACGTACCACAGGCGGCTGGTAGGCGGCAATTGCTTTCAGCATTTGCTCGTTCAACTCTGAGGTAGGTATCTTGCGTTGTTTGTTATCATACACTTCAAGCGCAACTTCAATGGCTTTATGAATACGCACTTTTTCCAATGCTGAAATAAATATAACAGGCACATCTGAAAAAGGCGCAATACGCTTCTTTAGTTCATTTTCATAATCGCGGGCGGTATTGGTGGCTTTCTCCATCTTATCCCATTTGTTCACCAGCAACACAATGCCTTTTCCTTTACGAACCGCCAAACTGAAAATGTTCAGGTCCTGCGCCGTAATACCTTTCTCCGCATCCAAAAGCAGCATACATATATCAGCTTCATCCATTGCCTTAATGGCGCGGATGACGGAATAGAACTCCAGGTCTTCATGCACTTTTGTTTTGCGGCGGATACCGGCGGTATCGATCAAAACAAATTCTTTCTGAAATAAATTATAATGGGTGTGAATGGTATCGCGGGTAGTGCCGGCGATATCACTTACGATGGTGCGCTCCTGTCCGATCAATGCATTCAGCAATGACGACTTTCCTACATTGGGCTGACCAATGATGGCAAACTTGGGCAACTCGCCTTCAGCCTCCAGGGCAGCGACGTTCTCTTCAGTAATTAATTCCGCCACCGCATCGAGCAGTTCGCCGGTTCCGCTACCGCTCATGGAGGAAAGGAAATAAATGTTATCGAAGCCCAGTCCGTAGAACTCGGTAGCTTCCAGCAGGCGTTCGTGATTATCGACTTTGTTTACTACGAGGAACACCGGTTTGGCGGTGCGGCGTAAAACATCGGCCATTGATTCATCGAGGTCGGTAATGCCGGTAGCGGCATCAACCATAAACAATAAGGCGTTCGCTTCTTCAACTGCGATCATCACCTGTTTATTGATCTCCTTTTCAAAAGCCTCTTCGCTTTGGGGTACAAAACCACCGGTATCGATGACGTTGAATGATTTACCATTCCATTCGGCCACACCATACTGCCGGTCGCGGGTTACGCCGCTCACATCATCAACGATTGCCTTGCGCTGCTCAAGCAGGCGATTAAAAAAGGTGCTTTTCCCTACGTTGGGCCGTCCAACTATTGCTACTGTAAAACCTGCCATAATGTTTGCTCAAAAATTATTAGTGATAGCCGTATTCTTTTAACATAAACTCGTTATCGCGCCACTTAGGCCGCACTTTAACAAAGAGTTCGAGAAATACCTTTTGTCCGAGGAATTGTTCAATATCCTTTCTGGCTTCCGTGCCAAGCTGTTTGATCATTTTACCGCCTACTCCCAATAGGATGCCTTTCTGGGTTTCGCGGTTAACGATGATATCGGCGGAAATTTTGATCAGTGATGATTTTTCCTTGAATTCATTTACAATAACGGTTGTATGATAGGGTATTTCTTCCTGGTATAAATAAAATATCTTTTCCCTGATCAGTTCGGCACAAAAGAAACGGGTTGGCAGATCGGTCATTTCATCGCCTTCAAAAAAAGGCGGGTTATCGGGAAGGAATTGCAGGATGGCATCGATCAGTTCCTGCAGACCGGTCTTCTTCAGGGCCGAAATGCCTGCGATTGCTTTACAATAAGATTTTGAACCGAAGAATGCGAAGACCTCTTCTTTTCTTGCTGCCGATACGTCATCGAGTTTATTTACAACGATGATGGCGGGCACTTTCAAACGCAATGCTTCAAAGATGGCGTTCACTTCCTCCAGGTTATCTTTCACATCCACCATTAATAAGGCAACATCAACATCTTCGAGCGCCTGCTTTACGGCAAACATCATTTTTTCCTGGAGCCTGTATTTGGGCTCAATGATGCCGGGGGTATCGGAAAAGATGATCTGGTATTCAGGCTCGGTTAAAATGCCTTTAATGCGGTGCCGCGTGGTTTGCACTTTGGGTGATACAATAGCCAGCTTTTCGCCCATAAGAGCGTTAAGCAATGTACTTTTGCCCGCGTTGGGCCTACCAAA
Organism: uncultured Niastella sp.; assembly: GCA_966211305.1. Lineage (GTDB taxonomy): Bacteria > Bacteroidota > Bacteroidia > Chitinophagales > Chitinophagaceae > Niastella. The sequence continues at coordinate 7,602 of CBIHPC010000188.1, read as the reverse complement.
TATGCTAACAAAACCCGCTTTCATTGACTCTAAAATTCCTGCAAAGGTAAATTATTAAAATTTGTTTGGTGGCAATGATTTATATCTTTATCTTTGCAACCCAATTAACGAAGAAGGTATAGCGAAGTGAGGCAAAAAATTGGAAAGCTCTTTAAGAATTAAGACTTTATAAACTAATTATATCGCGCGGTAGAGCAGCGGTAGCTCGTCGGGCTCATAACCCGAAGGTCGCAAGTTCGATCCTTGCCCGCGCAACTTTGAAAGGCTTCTGTAACAGGAAGCCTTTTTTTATTGCCCCTGCGGGAAGCAACAATTTGCTTTAAGCGGTTAAGCTCCCCACCCCGGCAAAGAATTCTGAAAAAGAAACCTGCTGCCTGTTTTACGAATTACATATTTGATTTTCGAACCTTTTTATATAGTTTATATTTAGCATATACAAAAAGCTTTATAAGTAGCATGCCACGCTTAAACGTTGGCATTGTTAAAGCGTCATAGGGTCGTTAAAAATTAATATAATACCCTTCTATGCGCTTAATTGTACCCCTTATACTGTGTCTCTTTATTTTACATTCCTGTTCCAAAAATAACCCGGATTCTCCCGAACATACACTCACCAATTTACAAAACGTACAATATGCCGCAGCCCCCGATACCAACGGTGTGCAACAATTGTTGCTGATGGATATCTACTTTCCTGCCGGCGCCAGAACAGGCACAAAATATCCATTGGTATTATTTATTCATGGCGGCGCCTTTGTTGAGGGCAAAAAGGAAGACGTAAGTAATCATTGTCAAATATTGGCCGATTCGGGTTTTGTGGCTGCAACCATCAATTACCGGCTGGGATGGCGAAACGGTACCAATAAATGCGAAGGCGATACTGCATCAAAGCGCCTGGCAATTTACCGGGCCATACAGGATGCCAATGCAGCCCTTCGGTATCTTGTAATAAAAGCAGGCGACTATGCCATCGACACCAGCCATATTTTTATCGGCGGCTCCAGCGCCGGTGCCGGCACTGCTTTGCTCACCACTTATTGTACCGATGCGGTAGCCCAACAATTAGCACCAACCGAACGCGCTGCATTAGGACCCGTGAATACCAGCGGAAATACAATATCCAATTCCTTTACCATTAAAGCCGTTGCCAATTTATGGGGCGCCTTACCCGATTCAAATCTTATTTCATGGGCAATGGCAAAACCAATGATATCATTTCATGGTATTGGCGATGACGTGGTGCCATACGATTATGGTCGCTCAGGCAATTGTCCCAATTACGGTATGGAGTTTGGTTCGGCCTGTTTAAGCAGAAGGTTATACGCTATTAATACTCCATGCATCCTTCACCTGAAGGAGGGCGCAGGCCACCGCCCGGATCTGTATACGGCAGCTTACACCATGAGCCGCATCGTGCCGTTCTTCAAAAGTGTTATCCACGGCACAGCCATCACCAGTAAACTATATATGGATTAAACTTAATCACAGAACCTTAACAATTGACCTATGAGATCATTAATACCATTATTTGTTATATTATTTTTTTCATGCAAAAAAAATGATAACACACCTGATGAATATAATAATGCGCCCACGCGACTTACGATCAGTGGTAAAACCATCAAAACACCCGAAGGAAATACCATTGAGCTGCGGGGCGTAAACTGGGGATGGTGGGCAACCGCCCTGCCACAGGATGCTGCGGAAGCCGTTGCTATGGGGGCTAATGTGGTACGAATGCCCTTTCGCTGGTATTTTAGCGGAGCAAACAGCGATATTCGCTTAACCGGTGCGCCGGGTAATATAAAACCCGAAGGTTTGGTGTTGCTTGATCAATACATCGACTGGTGCGCCAGTCAAAAGTTATGGGTGGTTTTATTTGCCGGTTCCGATCAGGGAGCAGGCGATTCAACGCAAAACTACTGGACCAACACCTCACTTAAACAGGAATTTATTGCCACCTGGCAATTTTTGGCTCAGCGGTATAAAAACAAACCTTATATAGCAGCCTATGAATTGTTGTCGGAACCCCATCCTAAAAAACCGGTAACATCACAGCAGGTAGTTCAGCTTTATGAAGAACTGATCGCTGCGGTTAGAAAATACGACACCATTACACCCGTTATGATTGGGCCCAATGACCATTATGATATCAATCTACTGGAAGAAAGCATTTCGAACAAAGACCCTAAAATTATTTACACATTCAATTATTATCTGCCTACCGATTATATAAAACCTGAAAAAAGAGAACAGGCGAACCTTCCCATCGTTTCATACCCCGACAACTATACTGATCTGGATGGAAATCAGGTAACGCTTAACAAAAATTATTTAACCCAGATCTTACAACCGGCCATTAAGTTCAGGAATGATCACAATGTGCCCGTTTTTGTAAACCAGATGGGCGCGCGCAGCCGCTGCCCCAATAATTTAAATTACCTGACGGATGTGTGTGATATTTTTTATCAGAACCAGATACCATTTACCTACTGGACCTATCGTACCAATGACGATGCCAATGAGTATGGATTATACTGGTTTAACAAGCAAACCAAACAATATGTATTCAAATCCGATCCTGCCGCCGTATTAAAATCCGCCTTTGGCAGAAAATAATTTATAAAAAATTCTTATTTAATTAAACCCAAACAAAAAGACCCGCCCCACTAAGAGACAGGTCATCATCGCCTTTTCCTTTTATTAATCGAACATTTTCAGGGAAGGAAGCCCTGTTGCCTTTCTGGTTAAAAGTGCTGTGTATTGTCTGGTAAATTTCTTGTATGTGGAGGTAAGGTATCTATCGAAAACGGTATAGCATAACTGATATTAAATATTTCAATCATTACTTAGCCTGCGGTTATCCGTTATTGAAGTTACTGTTTTTTTTCTTCACTGTACTTTTTTAAGGACATTAATTATAAGACACATAACTTAGCGCCCCTTTTCAAGGGTTTTAAAATAAGGGAATCCTATCTTAATTGCGTACATGCGAAAACGTAGAACGTCAGCAAAAAGACCTGTAGCCCAGGAACTATCTGCTGCCGAAACCGAGAAGATGTTGAATAAAATTGGAAAACTATTGAAGAATAAACGCCAGGCAAGAACAACTCTGGAGAGCTTTTCGTATGAAATCAATATCTCAAGAAGCGCTATGACCCGCTATGAAGCCGGCGGCGATATGTATTTAAGTACCTTCCTGAAACTACTGCATGGGCTCGATATAAAACCCGAAGACTTCTTTAAAGATATATAAACAATAATAGCAATAAATAAACCGCGAACCCATGGATCCTGAAGGCGCCGCCTTTATTTGGTTCCTGTTATTTGCATTCTGGTGCTTTTGCCTTCTTATCAATCCCGCCTCGAAATACTTCCGCCCCCACTGGCCGACCGGTATTTTACCACCGGATTGCCTTTATAGTTCACATCACCGCCGCCACTGGCCGTAGCTGCCATTTCTTTCAATACCGTTATCGACGCATCGCTGCCGCCGCTGGCTTGCAAAATGGCATATTCAGCAATCAGACCATATCCCCTGAAATCACTGCCGCCGCCGACCCCTATCTTTGCATTCACCACATTGCCACTCACATTTGCATCGGAACCACCGCTCTGCTCAACGGTTAAAAAGTTTGCCGTTATCCTTCCTGAAAAATCACTGCCCCCCGATAATACAATATGCAGTTGATCGCATTTCAGTGAATCTTTTACCACTATATCAGATCCGCCCGAAGCCCTGAGCTTTTTAATTTCCTTTACCGATACATATGCCCGCAGCTTTTTGAACTTCCAGTTCCACCCCTGATCAAGAAAGATCTTCAACACGCCATTTTCAACAACCGTTTTTATTTTATCGCGATGGCTGATCTCATTGGCGCTTACAGCCAGCACTTCTTCACCGCCCTGCGACAGGTACAGGTCGATTCCATCCAATACGGTAATGGCCTGAAAGCTCTCCACCGGGCGCTTCACCACATTAGGGTCATAGATCACCTTCCCCTGGCTATACCCCATGAGGTTGATTAATAATAATATAGGAGTCAAAAGGCGACTGAACATAATGCTCATTTGATGTGAAACGGCCAAGGCTGCCAAGATGTTACAATATCCTTAAAAAAATATGTTCGTATCTTTGCCGCCTCTTTTAAAAACAGAGAATTTCAGATTCCCCGGGGTGCTCCCCCGCCGTGTTGGCGGGGATGCTGAGAAAATACCCGTAGAACCTGATCAGGGTAATGCCTGCGCAGGGAAGGTAGTTCCGTTATTCGCCTACGCTTCACTTTCGCAGCATTTCTCTCAAACCATTTTTTCAACACAAGTGCACCAGGATAAATGTACCGCAAGGTCATTTTATGTGGCGCTAAACAATGATGATCATCAAATGAAAAAAATGTTTTTGGGGATTTGCTACCTGTTATTCGTTCAGTACCTGTCTGCCCAGATAAGCGGAAAGGTAACAGATGCATCCTCTACCCCCATTGCCTCCGCCACTGTGGAACTAAGCAATGGATTGTCGACACTTACCAATCAAAACGGCGCTTTTGAATTCGGGAAAGTGAAACCGGGTAACTATACCCTGTACGTTACTTCCATAGGTTTTCAGGCAGCCGATCAGCCCGTAACAACCGGTACACCAGTTGAAATTAAACTAGAACGCCTGAACCTCTTTTTACAACCTGTTGAGATCAAAGCCACCCGCGCCGACGACAAAGCGCCTTTCACAAAAAACAACCTGTCGAAAAAAGAGATTGAAAAACTCAACCTCGGCCAGGACCTGCCGTTTATCTTAAACCAAACGCCTTCGGTAATCGTGAATTCCGACGCCGGCAATGGCGTGGGTTATACCGGCATCCGCATCCGCGGCAGCGACGCTTCACGTACCAATGTTACGCTCAATGGCATTCCGTTTAACGATGCTGAATCACAGGGCACCTTCTTCGTTAACCTGCCCGATTTCACATCTTCCGTAAACAGTATACAGGTGCAACGTGGTGTGGGCACGTCTTCCAACGGGGCCAGCGCTTTTGGCGCCACCATTAACCTTAGCACCAATGAAACCAATACCATGCCGTATGCTGAAATAAATAACACGTACGGCTCCTTCAACACCTGGAAACATACGGTGAAAGCCGGGAGCGGACTGATCAACGATCACTTTACACTCGATGCCCGGGTATCCAAAATATCCAGCGATGGATATATCGACCGTGCCTCCAGTTCGCTTAAATCTTTTTATTTGTCGGGCGCTTACCTGAATAAGAATACATCTATCCGCCTGAATGTTTTCTCAGGCAGTGAAAAAACATACCAGGCATGGAATGGTATTCCTGAAGCCAAACTACGCGGCGACAACGACAAACTCCTTGAGCATTATTACAACAACCTGGGTACATTATATTTTACGCAGAAGGATTCCGTTAACCTGTTCAGCTCCGACCCGCGGAAGTACAACTATTTCACTTACTCCAATCAAACCGACAATTATCAGCAGGACCATTACCAGTTGTTCGTGAATCATAATTTTAACGACCGGTTGTCCGTGAACACCGCCTTCTTTTTAACACGCGGCAGAGGGTATTATGAAGATTACAAACCCGTACGCTCGTATAGTGATTATGGTTTGAATGATGTTATTGTTGGAACGGATACCATTCGCGAAACAGACCTTATTCAGCAACAATGGCTTGATAACTATTTCTATGGACAAATATTCTCCGTTCAATATAAAGGCGATATCGGTCAACTGATCGTTGGCGGCGGTTGGAACCGCTACGATGGCAAACACTTTGGCAATGTGAACTGGGCCGCTCAGGGCGGCATACCCAACGGCTATCGCTGGTACAATACGGATGCCTATAAAACAGATATCAATGCGTACGCAAAATACCAGATCGATATTTTGAGCAACCTGCGTGCATTTGCCGATCTGCAATACCGCCGCGTATTGTATTATATCGGCGGCTTCAAAAACAATCCGGATCTGTTCAGACGCAATACCTGGGATTTCGTAAACCCCAAATTCGGTTTGTCGTATTCAAAGAACAATTACCTGATATACGCTTCCTATTCGTTGGGCAGAAAAGAACCCAACCGCGATGATTTTGAAGCGGGCGCCGGCCAGCAACCCAAACCTGAAGTATTGCACGACTTTGAACTGGGCGCAGAAAAGAAAACAAGGGATTACAACTGGGCAGCTACATTGTATTATATGTCGTACAAAGATCAACTGGTGCTTACCGGAAAGATCAATGACGTTGGCTCCTATACCCGCAGCAATGTGCCCGACAGTTATCGCATGGGTATAGAATTACAGGGCGGTGTGCATTGCACCAACTGGTTCAATATTGCTGCCAATCTTACCCTTAGCCAAAACAAGATCAAAGACTTTACAGAATACTTCGACGATTATGATAACGGCGGCCAAAAAGAAACGCCTCACGGCAATACCGACATTGCTTTTTCACCCACTGCCGTTGGTTCCGCCGTATTGAACTTCATACCCGCCAACAACCTGGAGATCGGGTTGATCGGTAAATATGTAAGCCGTCAGTACCTCGACAATACCTCAAACAAAGCACGCAGCCTCGATCCGTATTACGTGCAGGATGCGCGTATCAGTTATACGCTGCGGAAAGTGCTGTTCAAAGAGATAGCGATAACTGCCCAGGTAAATAATGTATTCGATAAAAAGTATACACCGAATGGCTATACATACAGCTACCAGTATAACCAAAACGTGATCACCGAAAACTTTTATTACCCCATGGCGGGCACCAACTTTATGATCGGGTTAAATGTAAAACTGTAGTTCAACTGGCAATAGACTACACGCAACTGGCCAATAAAAAAGGATCGCGAACGCGATCCTTTTTTATTCAATTATTTATAGAATCATTACGGCTGCGCAACTGTACTATCAGCCAGGCGAACCGGTTTTTCTGCCTGCACCCAAAGATCGATCACCTCCCCCTGCCGTAAGCGATTAACATTTCCGGTAGATGTTAAATGATTGTGTGATTGTTTATATACATACATGCTGGCGGCATCGGCGCCCTGAGGCAGAATGGTTCCAACATTAAATCCATTTGATTCAATATTTACTTTCGCTTCGGCCAGGGTAAGTCCAATCAGGTCTGGCACATCCAACAGTTCCGTACCCGTACCAATTCCAATAACCAGCACAATGCCGCTACCCATGGGAATTTTTGTTCCGGGTTTTATAGGCTGTCCCTTAAATTGCTGATCGAGCACCATGCGGGTAAGATGGGGCTGATAAATAGTATCTTCCAGCTTAAGTTTCTGTTGCTGTAACGTGATCTCAGCACTCCGGAAGCTCATTCCCAGCAAATTAGGCATATCGATATCAGGCGCCGCATCGCGGTTAATGACCAAATAAACCGTGCGGTTCATTTTAACCTTTGTATCGGCATTGGGAAATTGTTTTACAACTGATAACAAAGCGGCTGTATCGGTATACACAGTGTCCTGGATCTCTACCTCGAAACCCTGCCCTTCGAGGATCTTTTTGGCTTCTTCAAACGATTTGCCGGTCACAGAAGGCACGGCCAGCGACTTATCGTGCCGGGTGATCCACGATAA
>CBIHPC010000187.1:0-11859 GCA_966211305.1 uncultured Niastella sp. | reverse complement strand
TGCCTTTGTTACCGGCCGGTGTATATAGCATTTATGCCTTTACGCCCAAAGGGCCATCAAATGTATTACGGTTCGTAATTATAAAATAGGGTAGGCAGAAATAAAAAGGAGTGAAATGTACGTAAACATTTCACTCCTTTGACTTAAACAATCTTTATCAGGCTGTTTTTGGTTTAGCCTGTTTGTCGAGTTTCAATTTGGCAACCAGTTGAAGAATGGCTGCTTTGTAGTTTTCCAACGCTTTTTGCTCCTGTTTAATAAAGCTATTGTCTTCCAGTTTGCCCACCACTTTGTTCATGGCCTCAGTGGTTTCATATACCATTTTGCGGAAAGGATTGCGATAATCCTTGGCGCGCGATTCGTATATTTCTTTTACCATCCACTCTTTAGTGCCAATACTTTGGTGTAACAGCGATTTAATAATACCCGGACTGGCCTTCTTCAAATTGATATCATACACCTCTTTAACTGCTGCCATGGCATGCGCCAGCTTTTCAGTCGGGTAGTTCTTACCCTGCTGTATATAGAAGTTGTGCACCGCATTCCAGTCTTTTATTTTACCGGCAACGATCTGTTTGTTCAGCTTATCAATCTCCGAACGAAGGATCAATTGTCCGCCTACATTCATCCATGGTGCAATGGCTGCTTTTGCCGGCAGGCTTTCTATCAGTTGCTCATGTGTTTTGATATTGTTGGCGCTGATATGCTCAATCAATTGCTGCACCAGGTAGTATATCACCAGTTCTTTGAACAGGTGGTACGATTTCATCACCTTTATGATGCGTACCGGGCGGCGGGTATTCTCGAAGTCATCGGCCATAATGGCCAGCTCATTCACAACCGGGTCTTTTGTATCGAGTAATACCTTACCAATGTCGATGAGCTCTTCATCGCTCATCTTTTTATGGTTGCCTTCGCGTTTCAGCCAGGCTTTGCCCACAAACTTCTGCAATAAAGGCAATGATTGCAATACATCGTTGATGGAGTCGGGCGCAAGGAAGTTGAACTCCAGTGTTTGCGTTTTGTCGATCCGTTTATCGCGGTCGATATACTTCCATGCATTACGCGCAAGCGCATACATGTTGTACATGAACCAGTACCCCGGCATTACTACCAGTTGGTCTTTGCTGAGGTCATTGCTGATAAGCGAGAACGGAATGGGAATGTTCAACTCAGCCGGATAGTCGCCTTTGGCCAGAATGGAATAGCACGCAAATTTTGAATTGTGCTTCAGGCTTACGCATAAGCCGGGCCAGAAACCACGGCCGGCAACGATCTCACCATCCGGGCTGCGGCTGTTATGGTTTGAACCTACGGTTGCCCCGGCAGCCATATTGCTTTGTCCCTGTACCAGCGCTGCACATAAGAATGAATTGTTATGGTGTTGCTCGTGCGAAGGGAAAATAAGAGAGTTCAATACTTCACAACAGGAGATGGTTGAGTTATCGCCCAGGTAGGAGTTGATCAGCCGGGCGCCATATTTAAGTTGTGAAAAAGATGCCAGTACAAAACGTACGGCCTTTACGCCATAGAACAGCCGGCATCCGTAACCAATAATTCCGTTCACCAGTTCGCAACCTTCACCCACCTGGGTATTGGCTTCGGCCGAAGAATTGATGGTAACGTTCTTTATTTTATTGGCGCCTTTCAAATAAGCATCGGAGCCTATCTTAACATCCTTTAAAATACGACAGTTCTTGATAACCGTTCGGTCGCCTATGGTGCCATAATAACCGCGCAACGCATCGAATTTCTTTTCAGTGAACTCTTTGAAGCGGTTCAGTAGTTTATCATCATCCCTGAAATAGGTCCACAGGAAGGCATCGCCGGGTAAAATGCCATCGAAGGCAAGGATACTGCGGCCGGCGTTTTCATTGCACAATTCCATCCAGATGCGGATGTTCTCCGGTTCGCCATCTTTTAAGATGCCATTACCGAATTTAGAGTGATCGGTTGTGGCAATCTCATTACAGTTCACCAGCATTACATCATTGCCAATGATGTAATGGGAAATGTAGTTCACGTTATCTACAACCACATTGTCGCCAAAGTCGCAACTGATAACGGTACTGTTATAAAAACCTACGGGGCGGCGCAGGTTATGGTATTCGAGATAGTAAGGTTCCAGTTTGCCTATACGAACCAGTCCGAAGAACTTACAGTTTTGAACCAGCTCGGGGTTGAACAGGTCTGATACCAGCAGGTTGTTCCAGTTGTCGGAGGTATTGCGGTTGCGCACCAGCACTTCTATTTCATATGCCGACAAATGCCGGTAGTCGATGCCGTTCTTTACCTGTTTATTGCGCAGGTAATATTCGTCTTTTCCTTTGGGTAAATATTGATCAGGAATGAAGTCGTATCCTAATGTGAAGAGAGGTCTGCGATTAATTTCATTCATTTGGCTATAATTATGAATGGTGAAAGGGGAGTTGGTGGCGAAAAAGTTGGTAATTTCTCATGCAAGCTAGTAGCTAGTGGTAAATGGCTGGTGGGATTTCCTACTTGCCATTTACCACTAGCCTGCTTCTTATAAAAACCTATCACTCATCTTTTCAGATAACTTAACTATTCAACAGTAACAGACTTAGCCAGATTCCTCGGTTTATCAACATCCAAACCTTTGGCAACGCCTATGTAGTAAGCCAGCAGCTGCATGGGAATTACACTGAGCATGGGAGCAACCAGCTCGTCGGCAGCGGGCACTACAATTACATCATCGGCCATTTTGGTAATTACATCATCGCCTTCTGTTATAACTGCAATTACCTTTCCTTTCCGGGCTTTTATTTCCTGAATATTACTTATGATCTTTTCATGGTATGAGTCCCTTGTGGCGATGAACACAACCGGTAGGTTCTCATCAACCAGCGCAATTGGACCGTGTTTCATTTCTGCGGCCGGGTAACCTTCTGCATGAATGTAAGAAATTTCCTTCAGCTTCAGGGCGCCTTCCAGTGCAATGGGGAAGTTGTATCCGCGGCCCAGGTACAGGAAGTCGCGGGCATCTTTATATTTATAAGCCAGTTGTTTTATTGCTTCGGCCTGGTTTAAAGCAGCCGGTATTTTTTCAGGAATAGCTTCCAGTTCGTTCAGTAAATGCAGGAAGCGTTTATTATCGAGCGTGCCTTTTTCATAACCCAGCTTCAATGCAATGATGGCTAATACGGCCAGCTGTGCGGTGAAGGCTTTTGTACTGGCAACGCCAATTTCAGGACCGGCGTGGGTATAGGCGCCTGCATGTGATGCGCGGGCAATAGAAGAACCTACCACGTTCACTATGCCGAAGATAATGGCACCCTGCTCTTTTGCTTTTTCAATGGCTACCAGCGTATCGGCAGTTTCACCACTTTGCGAAATGGCAATGATCACATCGCCTTTATGTATTACCGGGTTCCTGTAACGGAATTCCGATGCATACTCCACTTCAACCGGGGTGCGGCATAATTCTTCAATAATGTATTCGGCCAGCAAACCGGCATGCCAGCTGGTTCCGCAGGCAATGATGAGAATACGCTGTGCATTTTTCAATTGTTCAATATTGGCTTCAACTCCGGCCATTGTGATGGTGCCATTGGCTGCATCAACACGGCCGCGTAAACAATCGAAAACGGTGCTGGGCTGTTCAAAGATCTCTTTCAGCATGAAATGATCGTAACCGCCTTTTTCAATAGCTGCCAGTTCGAGGTCGAGCTGTTGAACGAACGGGGTAATCTTTTCATTACCCAGATTTTTTAAGATCAGTTCATCGGGTTTAATGATGGCCAGCTCATAATCGTTCACATACACTACTGTTTTTGTGTATTCGATAATGGGCGAAGCGTCTGAAGCAAGGAAATGCTCATCGCGGTTCTTGCCAATACCAATTACAAGCGGGCTGCCTTTGCGTGCTGCGATCAGTGTATCGGGATTGTCCTGGTCGATGAGAATAATAACATAAGCGCCTACTACGCGTTTCAGGGCAATACGTACCGCTTCTTCGAGGCCGCATTTATTGTTGAGTTGAATATCTTCAATGAATTTCAGTAATACTTCCGTATCGGTATCGCTGATGAAATTGTATCCTTTTTTCTGTAATTCGCTTTTTAACTGGTTGTAGTTTTCAATGATTCCATTATGGATCATTGCCAGTTTACCATTCTCTGATAAGTGCGGGTGTGCATTGCGATCGCAGGGTTCACCGTGGGTAGCCCAACGGGTGTGGCCAATTCCAATGTTGGCATGCAGGTCTTTACCAACAAGGGTTTCTTCAAGTTCAGCCACTTTCCCTTTTTTCTTATATACATTCAGGCCGGAGTTCAATAGCGCAACACCGGAGCTGTCATATCCACGGTATTCGAGACGTTTTAATCCTTTTAAAATGATCGGGTAAGCTTCCTTATTTCCTATATATGCTACAATTCCGCACATAATTACAGGGGTTTAAGTTTTACAATTATTAAGTGTTGAGTTTACAGTATTTTAACTGTTGTCTTGAGTTATAATAAAATCTATGCCGCAAAACGCAAACGGTTGCGCAATATTATCAAAAAAAATACCATACAGCGTGCAAAAACATGCAAGCTTAACATACCATTTTAGTGGTACGCTAAAGGCTTAACGCATAAAGCTTAATGCTGCTTCCCGCACCGGGTGCTGACCTGATAAACTCAGATAGCCCGAAATTCGGGATTCAGCCTTCTGCATTTCGCATATTTACGCTGCATCCCGCAACAGATATTTTCCGAATTAATCGAAGAACTCGAAATTCGGATTGGCGTTAAGCGTTTTTTGGAAAAATGGATTATTTTTTTAACACGGTTTCAAACAGCCGGAAGATCCTTTTGTATTCGTCTGTCCAGCTTTCAGGCTCGGTAAAGCCATGATCTTCCAACGGATAAACGGAAAGCTCCCAGTTGTCTTTGCCTAACTCTATCAGGCGTTGCGTGAGACGTACAACATCCTGAAAATGAACATTTACATCGATCATGCCATGGCAAATCAGTAAATGGTTCTGTAAGCCTGCTGCAAAGTTTATGGGTGAACTGCGGCGATACGCAATGCTGTCACTAAAAGGTTCGTTTAAAATATTGGAGGTATAGCCGTGATTGTAATGGGCCCAGTCGGTAACAGGCCTGAGTGCGGCTCCGGCCTCAAAGATAGCAGGTTTTTTGAATAATGCCATTAAAGTTATAAATCCACCATATGAGCCCCCGTACAGTCCAATGTGTTGTGGATTAACACCACAATTTTGCACCAGGAAGCGGGCGCCGTCTTCAATATCGTCGAGGTCTTTGCCACCCATGAAGCGGTATATGCCTGTGCGCCAGTCGCGGCCATAACCGGCACTGCCGCGGTAATCGATGTCGAGCACGGTATACCCGTTATCAACCAGCATGTTGTTGAACATGTATTCCCTGAAGTAAGAACTCCACCATTTATGCGCATTTTGCAAATAGCCGGCGCCGTGTACAAATATTACGGCCGGTTTATTGGCATGTGGCTGTGCGGGGCGGTACAACCGGGCATATACCTTAGCGCTGTCGCGGGCGGTGAAGGTGATCAGTTCCGGATCGCGCCAGGCGTATGATCTGAATTCCGCGCTTTGGGCCTGTGTGGTTATCTGAATGGGTTTGGCAGTAGCGCTGTTTGCCTGCAGATACAGTTCCCAGGGCTTATTGCTGTAGGAATGCAGAAAGGCAATCCATTTTTCATCGGGTGATAGGCTTACCTGGTTTGAACCGGTAAGCGTGGTAATACGTTCTGCTTTACCACCGGTTACCGGCAGGCGGTAAAAATGCTGTTCACCGGGATGCGCTTCATTGGTGGTGATATAAAAGAATTTTTTATTATTCGAAAGCTGCGCGTTCTGCACTTCGTAATTACCGCTGGTGAGCGCCTTCTTTTCTTTTGTCTTTATATTGATAGTATATAAATGAGAATAGCCACTGGTTTCAGACTGATACCAGAATGTTTCATCGTTTATCCAGCCTGAATTGAAAACGGGAAATCCGCCTGCGCTGGGGCCGCCAATCCAGGCTTCATCGCGTTGCCGGTCGAGCAATGATAAACGGCCGGTTGCACCGTCGAGCAATAAAAGCCAGCGGTCTTTGTTATCCTGCGCACGCGCTTCCACCACCGAATAATTCCCTGTAGGCGCCCAACTGGTATTGGTAAAATTCACTGCACGAAGAGGAGGGTTTTTGCTTTTTTCATTATAAACAGCCGGATAGTCTTTTACATAAACAGGCAGATCATGGATGCCGGGGATAGAATCGGTTTTTACAACGAACACAGTGTCTTTTTCAGTATCAAACACAAACAACTGTTGCGTATTTTGGGTGGCGCCCACTTTGGTGCGGGTTGGAAGGTCCTCGGTATAACCGCTTTCCGTAACATAACTGGGCACAATGGCCGATTTGCCTGCAGCAGTTGCGGTAAGGCGATACGAAATATACCGGCCATTGTAACTTACTGTAAGCATCGACAGGTTTTTTCCGTCGAGCGGAATAGAACGCAGCAGTCTTTCTTTTCGAAATTCCTTCAGCAGGGAATCGGCCAGGTCTTTTTTCTGTTTGCGCCGTTGCAGTACAATTGAATTTTCAAGCGCTTCCTCCTGCAGCCATTTTTCCTGCTGATTGTTTCGTGGGGCGCCGCTGCCGGCAGGCGCCGTGGTTGTTTGAAAGTTGGTAAGCTGGCTGGTGACGCCGGTTTGAATATCCCAGGCCCAGGCATTTTGTTCGCGGGTGTATACTACTTTTTGATCCCTGAAGGCGAACTGTGGGTTCGATTCCGTAGCAACTGTTTCGGTAACGCGGCGGCGGTTACCTGTTTTTACCTGTACCAGGTAAATATCACCATCCTGCGCATACACATATTGATTGCGCGAGGCATTGTACTTTATCTGGTTTTCCGTAACGGCAGCTTTTCTAAACTCCGAGTTTGATTTTTGCGGAGTGGTTGCAGTGGTAGAAATATAGTAAACGGAATCGGCTGTTGCTTTTTCGGGGTTCCAGTTGAAAAGCAATGATCTTCCGTCGGCTGTCCATTGCAGGTTGGAAGGGGAGGTGCCTATCCATTTCGGGTCGCGCATAATCTTTTCTACAGTTAATGGACTAAGCTGGCCATAAGTGATAAGGGTTGGCTGTATTAACAGCAGGAGCAGTAGTTTTTTCATGTATACAAATTAACGTAAAGGCCGAAAAATATTGAATAATGAAGTTTGAATGGTGAATTTCGAAGTGGGAGTGTTTTGTTTCTACAATTTTACGTGGTTCATTCAATATTCGGCATTACAATAGAATACCGCTTAAAAATACATAGGCTACCGAGAAGTAGATCACCAGTCCGGTCACATCTACCAGCGTAGCAACAAAAGGAGCCGATGAAGTGGCCGGGTCGGCGCCCAGTTTTTTTAATATAATAGGAAGCATGGAACCCGATACCGTGCCCCAAAGCACAACACCTATCAATGAAAAGCCTACGGTGCTGCCGATAAGCACGGTGTGGGCGCCGTAAGTATGAAAAATACTGTTCCATAAGGCTACCCGTATAAAGCCGATCAGTCCGAGTATAGTGCCCAGCATCAGTCCCGAAATGATCTCCCGCCGCATCACGCGCCACCAGTCTGAGATGTGGATCTCGCCCACGGCCATGGCCTGAATAATAAGGGTAGAAGCCTGTGAGCCGCTGTTGCCGCCGCTTGAAATAATAAGGGGAACGAACAGGGCCAGCACTACGGCTTTGGCGATCTCATCTTCAAAATAGCCCATAGCGGTGGCTGTTAGCATTTCGCCGAGGAACAGCACTATAAGCCATACAACCCTTTTTTTGAAGAGTTTCATAATGGGCATTTCGAGGTAGGGTTCGTCCAGCGCTTCGGTACCCCCGATCTTTTGAATATCCTCACTGAACTCTTCATTGGCCACCCACAGCACGTCATCGATGGTAACGATCCCCAGCAGAATGTTTTTATCATCAACCACCGGCAGGGCCATGCGGTTGTTCATTTTAAAGATCTGGTTGGCTACTTCCTGGTCGTCATTTACATTAAGGGTGATATAACGGTTATCTATAATTTCTTCTACTCTTTTAAGGGGCGGGGTAAGAATGATCTCGCGAATACGCACGTCATCAACAAATTCACCGCGGTCGTTCACTACATAGATCACATCGATGGTTTCACTGTCTTTACCCACTTCCCTGATGTGCTCGAGCACTTCCTGAAGGGTCCAGTCAACCCCAACGGCAATATAATCGGGGGTCATCAGCCGGCCTACGCTGCTTTCGGGATAGCCGAGCAATGACAACGTTACGCGGCGCTCATCGGGGTCGAGCAGTTTGATAAGCTCTTTTACCACCTCGCTGGGGAGTTCTTCCAAAAATGCCGTACGGTCATCGGCCGGCAGTTCGTTCAGCAGCTCGGCGGTTTTGAAGGGAGTCAATTCCCCGATGATCTCTTTCTGGGCCGGCAGATCGAGGATCTTGAACACGCTGGCCGCCCGGTGAATACTCATATTGCCAATGATCTGGCTCGAATATTCGGGAAACTCGTTGATCAGTTCAGCCACCTCGCTGATATTCTGGTCGTTCAGGAACTCCCGCATCTGTAACACATCTTCCTGGCGCATCAGGTGCAGGAAACGTTCTCTGGCATTTTCTATTTCCGTGCTCATGGGTCAAATTTAATCAATTGACAATAGACATCAGGCAATCGGCAATATACAACAGGCAAAAAAACACCAGGTAAAGCCATTGGTTGCAAAGCTATAGCCTAAAGCTAAAGGCTTAAAGCCTAAAGTTTCGGAAAATTGAACAGTAAAAGCTATAAGCTGCAATCGGCAAGCCAAAAAGGTAATAAGCAGCTGGCAAAAGCCGTAAGCTTCAGGCTGCAGGCTGTAACGAATACAGCCTGCAGCTTTTAGCCGAAGCCCCCGAATGGGCCGTATTCCAATTGCAGATCGAATGTTTTATATTGCCTGCCTTTAATAGGCTACATTCGACATTCATAATTCATTATTTGAAATGATTCTACCTTGTCTGTACATCGCCCCTGCAAAAGAAATGGGCAGGGGGGTATTTACATCCGAAAAACTAAAGGCAGGCACCGTTATTGAAATTGCACCGGTGATCGTTATGACCAAAAAAGACCGCCAGTTTATTGATCAAACCTTGTTACACGATTATATTTTTGAATGGGGCGACAACCACGATCAGATCTGTATGGCGCTGGGGTATGTTCCCATTTATAATCATTCCTACAAATCGAACTGCGAATATGAAATGGATTATGAGCACGAGCTCATAACCATTAAAACCGTGCGGGCAGTCAAAAAGGGAGAAGAATTATTCATCAATTATAATGGGGACTGGAATGACCAGAAGAAGTTATGGTTTGAAGCGACGTAGCGCCCAGTTAACAGGTTGACGGATTGAAAAGGAAATGGTTGCCGCGCAGCGGCATTCGCCATTGACCCCCAGAAAAACATCCCCGATACGATCGGAGCTGCCTGGTGTTACTTTAAAGGTGAAATGTATCCAATAACCCGGATAGCAGATGCAATGCGGCCCGGTGCTACGCTAAAACCGCCAATACCCTATTAACCAGTTAACTCGTCAACCAGTTAACTCGTCAACTCATCAACTATTTTCGTGTATCTGATCTTTTTGAATTGAATGTTGGTTTATACTTCAGGGTAAATAAAATGCCGTAACTGGTCATTCGCATGGTGCCTGCGCCCAATCCCTTCAATGGTATTTTCAAATAGGGCTCGGCCTGTATACTGAAATGTTTGCCTAATGAGCGTTCCATGCCGGCCGACAGGTTCCAGATGGAGAAGAAATAATTCGAATTGGAATCTGACGCGTAAGGGTAGGGCGGATAATTAGGATTACCATTATAGGTATAGTAAATATCGTAGTACTCTTTATCCATGAGGTAGGTCGATAAACCGGTGCTTGCAAACCAGCGGCGTTTGTTATTGTAAGAGAAATCGTACCGGACGTTTACCGGTATCTCCCACATAGAACAGTTGCCTTCAACGTTCTTCAGCTTATAGTTCCAGGGCATTTTGTAATGGAAATCCTGGCTATCGGCCTTATAGAATTTTTTAGTGTATATGATACCGGTATTTACCGACCAGCGGTTCGATAGCCGGTAACCTGCCTGCAAGCCGAAGTTATAACCGGTTTTATAAACGCCACCGAAACTCGCGGTGGTCAGGTCCGGACCGGCCATAACACCCAGTTCCAGCCCTTTTACTTTTTTATCCTGTTTGCGTTTGGTTTCCTTTTTCACAACAGGGGCTTCGTCTTTCTTGGTAAAATCGGCGACAACCTCGGTTGCTGCATCTTTCTTTTCCGCATCTGCTGCTGTCGTTGCTGGCTGTTGAGCCGTTAACTGGTTGTTCTGATCGGGCCGGCTGGCAGTTACCTGTTGATCTTCGGCGGTTATTTTTGTATCGGGACCGGGCGTATTGGTGTTCCCTGGTTGTACTGTTTGTTGGTGTTCTCCGGCGGTTATAGTCTGTTGTTTACCCGGTTTGCGTTTTGACTTTTTTGTTATTGTTACCGCGCCGTTGGTATTGTTGCCTCGCTCAATGGTACCATAGTTTAGGCTAAGCGGCGTTTTATTAACACCCTGCTTTTTGGTACCGGGTTTTGAGGTGTTGTTCTTATCGGTTTTGGCAATTGTTTGTGTTGTGTTCTTCCCGTGCGTTGTGTTTACCGGGGCAGCGGGAACAGGTATATCTTCAACCGTTACCGGTGCAGTTGTTGGGTTTGTTGATGTGTTAACGGGCATAGTGCTGCCGGTTACAGTTTGCGGGGTGGCATCAGCCTGGAAGGGAGCCACCGTGGTATTGTTACCGGTTGTTGATTTGCCGGGTATGGTATCTGTTAAATTGGCGCCAGCTGGGTTTTGAACCGGTGCATCGGGTTGTGCGGGCACGGCTTTACCGGCCGGCGACACAACACCAGTTACATTTTTTTCTAATGGAGTTGCCGGTTGATATTTCAATATGCCGATCAAAGCGCCGCCGGTTGTGGCGGTAATGAAAAACAACCAGAACAGGAATCGCCGCTTTTTCTTCTTTTGCGGTAATTCGGTATCCAGGCGCATTTCCAGATTAGCCCATCCAGAAGCGCCTGGCTCCACCTCGAAGTGCTCTGCAGCTTCGCGGCTTAAACGGTCTAGGTCTTTATCTTGGAGGGGATACATATGCTTTAATAATATTTTTATTCTGCAAAAGTTTTCTTAGGTTATCTCTGGCCTTGGAGAGATTGGATTTTGAGGCGCCCACTGATATGCCCAGTGTTTGTGATATTTCTTCGTGGCTAAGTCCTTCTATCACGAATAGATTGAAGACAGCCCGGTAAGCCGGTGAAAGTAACCGGATCGCTTCAATAATTTCTTTATACGATAACATATCTATCCCGTTCTCCCCCTGATCGGCAATGGTTTCAGATTCATGAGTAAGCACATGGCCATTTACCGATGCGTTGGTTTTGCGGTAATGATCGATACAGGTATTAATAAGGATTCGCTTGAACCAGCCCTTCAGCGACAGTAAGGTATCTTCCTGCCTGGTTTCATCAAATTGGTGAATATTTTTGAAGAGTTTTACAAACCCCTCATTCACAATTTCTTCGCATTCTTCCATGGCGTTGGTATACCGGTAACATATCTTCATGGCAAATCCACGGAGCAGGTAATATAGCTCCTTTTGACTGTTGCGATCATTTTTGCGACAGCCACTCAGTAATGAGGAAATGTTTGAGTTATCTAGCAAGGGTGTTGGTTTGCGGGAATATATTTTTCTTTGCTAACTATTTGTTTTTCATAACTCAATGGCCATTACGCAGGAAAGGGTTCGCAGGTTGCCT
>CBIHPC010000186.1:0-11945 GCA_966211305.1 uncultured Niastella sp. | reverse complement strand
GCAAACCCATTCCAGTTGTAGGTAGCTGTAGCATCTCCATTACCGGTATAGGTAACCGTTTGCGGCGTATTCGGGCAAACAGGATCGGGGCTTACCGTGAAATCAGCCGTAGCAGCCGGGTTAACCGTAATTTCAACTGTATCGGAGGATGCGCAGCCATACTGGTCTTCTGCGTCAACATAGTATTTTGTGGTAGTACCGGGCGTAACAACAATAGCAGATCCGTTTGCACTACCCGGGTTCCAGGTAAAGGTGGCCGGAGTAGGATAAGCAGATGTATCTGCATATAAGGTGGTGGTAGTTCCCGCGCAAACCTGCAAACTGGTAGCCTTTGCTTCAACCGGCGCCGGTGTTACCAACATTACAGTAGCTGTATAAGGACGCACACAACCATTCGAGTCTGTTACATTACAGGTATAGGTGCCTGCAGCAAGCCCCGACGCAAAAGGTGTCGTTTGCGCAGGTGTGGTATTCCATGCATAGGTGAATGGCTTAACGCCTCCTGTTATATTCAGTGCTATATTTCCGTTACTGGTATTACCGCAACGGGCCGGTAAAACGGTTGAACTGATATCATACGGTTGAATACTTTCTCCTGACAAGGCCAGAACGAGCACCCGTGAACCGGTGTTAACGCTGGTATCGATGATAGTCACCGATTGCACCATCTTGTTCTGGTTATTACAGTTCGTCATAAAATCGTGTGAAAAGAACCTTGGCCACAAACCCACCCCATCAACCGAAAATGGGGGTACGGTATCGCGGCCAATACGGCCGGGGCCGGTCAACACTACATTGGTAGTACCTACATACCAGTCGGCCAGCGGCGCATTGGTCATAGCACGTTCAGTAGTACCATCGGTATAGGTAATATTGATATTTATACTGCTCGAACCTTCCGTTGAAAAAGCCACCAGGCTCATGCGCGCGTAGTAACCCGGGTTAACCAGCGTAAGCGTGCCTTCTGTTTTCGTGCTGTCTACCGTACCAAACCTCGACAGGTATAAAGCATTCCGGCCTATGTAGGGCGCAAGCTGGTAAGTACGTTTCCCGCTTACAATAGTGCCATTATCGGGCATACCGCCTGTAAGCGCATTGTTTATTGCAAACGTTTCTGAATACAACACATGGCGCGCCACAAAGGGACTGCCATCGATCATGGTAGTGGTGGTTGCCAGCACACTGGTACCAGTATCTGCAATTATATCGTGATGAAAGCCGGTTACAGCGATCGGGTTATAGGTTGGTTGCGCATAACTGGCGCTACGCATGATCAGCAAACCAAGCAACACACCTGTGTAAACAAAGAATTTACCCGGCATTATCGCATTACCCTTTTTAATGCTATCGCTTACAAATTGGTTATTACGGCGCTGTATGTTCATCAGTCAAGGCTTTGCTTTTATATTATTTTTGAGAATTATTTTCGTATGATCTTCCTGGATACTGTATGATCACTATAGACCAATCTCACCACATAAACCCCGCTTGCATAACGGCCAAGGTTGAACCGGTAAAGGGCAGCGGGCGCATTGTTGCCAACGAGTTGCTCCGCCACCTTCTGGCCGATGCTGTTATACAGAGCAATACCCTTCAGGTTAACCGGCGGTGTGCTGAACTGTACGGTAAGCGGTCCGTTCGATGGATTGGGTGAGATAAGCCAGCCCTGTTCGTTGAGGCTGTTGTGCGTTCCTTTTTTGTACAGGTTGATATCGTCTATGTAAACGTTGTTCTCATTACCGGTTGAATTGGCGAAAGCGATCATCAGCGGCCCCTTGCCTGTATAAGCGGTGAGGTTCACCGAATCTTTTCTCCATTCATTTGCAGCCGGCACAAACGAGCCGCTGGTAATACCACTCCTGGTGCTCAATTGCCCGCCCCATTTTTTGTAAAGGCTGGTCCACGTATTACCGCAATCGGTACTAACGAGTACCTGCAACGTATCCCAGCTATTGAACAATGTACCGGCACTGGTGCGGATAGCCGCCGCTACCTGGAATGTGAGAAATGCGGAATCTGCATTTGTTATGGCTACCTGCGGCAATCGCAGGTAATCAATTTGCCCGTTTTGCGTATAGGAAAAGTTACGCGCCACCATTGCCGCGCTGCCGGTTTTCGCAACATTTGTCACGCGTTCCCAGGTATAAGAATTATCGGAATTGAGTATATCCCAGTCGGCCGGCGGAAAGGCCTCCGCTTCAAAACCTTCGGTAATCGGCGCCGTAACGGCTACCGGATAAACAAAAGCTCTGCTCATATTATCGTTGGCCAGGTTCATATCGACAGTGCCGTTGGGTGAACTGAGTTGTATTGTAAGCGTATGGGGTCCGTTGGCTCCGGTTGCAACCGCATTTAAAGTAACCGCAATAGAAGATAGGCTGGGTAAGGAACCGGTCCAGCGGGTAAGTACCGGGGTTCCGCCATCTATACTTGCATTTATCTCAACCGAGGTCAAAGGCAATGCGCCATAGTTTCGTAAAGTAATTACAGGTTGAAATTTCGTGTCGCACACGCGGTTCACCGGGTTATCGATGCTCAGCAACTGCGCATCTACATTTTTCAACGGCGATACGGCGGCGTTGGAAGTTGTAAGCGATAAACGGAAATTATTCATCGCCGCTTCCATGCGGGTTACCTGCAACAGTGTGAACATGGCCATACAACCATCGCTGCTGTAATCCATATAATTCTGGTACATGACGCCTGGCGCGTTTGGTGTGCATGCATCAGTAAGCACGCCGGTATGGCAGCCTGAAGAAGCATCAGACTGGTTCGGCGTATCGCTTACCCCGTCACTGCCATTGCAGGCGCCATCATCATCGCCCCAGATGTGGTAAAGGAAAAAGAAATGGCCGGTTTCATGGGTAAGCGTTCGGCCATCATTGTAACCCGCCATGGCGCCGCCGGGCATGGTTACATTGTATATTACTATCCCCTGGTCGTCGGCCGCAGCGCTGGTAGGGAAAGTGGCATAACCCAATACCCCACCCGACAATTGACATACCCAGATGTTCAGATAGCGTGAAGAATTCCAGGCATTGGCGCCACCCGTACCGGCGTGTTTTACATTATGGTTGCCTGAGCTGAATGACGATACAGTGGTTGTAACACGGTCGATACCGGTGGTTGGCTGATTGGAAGGCGTGCGTTTCGCCAGCACAAACTGGATCTTCGAATGACCGAACAGCGGTTTAAAAGCAGCTGGAATATTTACCGAGTCGCCATTCAGGCCGGCAAAATCGGCATTTAAAACCTTCAACTGATCCTCCACCATTTTATCGGTAACCTCAGTGGGGTCAGGTAACACAATATGAAAAACTACCGGAATATAAACCGGTGTTGCCATTTCACGCGCCTGCGGATTGGCCGCACGTTGTGCCGCCAGTTGTTCTATGCGCAAAAGATCCTGCTGATATCTTTCTTTCAGGGGCCTGTCTTTTTCAAACGAAGCCTTCAACAACTCCATGGTTGCACAGCGCTTAACGGGCATATCCTGCGCCTTTGCCGAAAAAGCTCCCAGCAACATAAACAGCACCGCTGTACCACCATATCTTTTTAAAAGCATTATTATATAATTTCTGTTTTGCAAATGATTTTTTATGCTGAACGCTAAACGCCGAATGCTGAACGCTACATCCCGAATTTCAGGTTGTTTGAAATAATTCGGGCAGCGCGTATATCGCAAGCTGGCGTTAAGCTTTAAGCGCTAAGCGTTTCACCAAACATTGCGCGGACATCCATCATCGTATTTGTTGCCGATGGCGAAGCCGATCAATAATTCATGTGTTCCATGGCTGTAATTATTCAGTGCAGTTGTTGAATAGTCATAAGAATAACCAACATGCACAATATTCGATACATTGATGCCCGCCATGGCGGCATACCCATATTTCATGCGATAACCGGCGCCCAACCACAGGAAATCGAGGTACTGCAGTTTGGCATTTATATCAACCTGCATGGGAAGCGGATTGATGTATTTGACCAGTACGGAAGGGATAAAGTTGAAATCATCACCCACTAAAAAACGGTAGCCGGCTGTCGCGAACACATGAGGGACAAGCCGGCCCCCGGTTTGCTTCACAGTATTTTCAGTAAAATCAATTTTTTGCGGAATGATCTGTTGCGCTGAAAGGCCAACGAAATAATCAGCGGAATACAGGTATAAGCCTGCGCTCAGATCGGGTTTCCATTTATTGAGGGTCCCGCTGCTATACACAGCAGGATCAACAGCGGTTGCAAACTGCAGCTTATCGGTTTGCAGTCCCAGTTTGGTGAACCCTGCGCCAAAACCCGCGGCAATGCTTGTACGCGAACTGATGCCAAGATGATATGCGTAGGTAATATTTGCCGTGAACTGGTTTAACGGCCCGGCCTTATCATTGATAACCTGCAGTCCGATCCCATGATGCGGTTCGGCCGCCGTATATTCTTCCCAATACCGTTCTCCCCTAGGATTTTCACCGGGCATTGAAAAAGAAGTAGCGGTTGTTTTATAATCTTTTTTACCTAAAGGCGTATGGGCGGTGAGATAAGTAGTTACTGGCGAACCGTCGATACCAGCCCACTGATGCCGGTGGCTTATCTTGATATCGGTATAATTCTCGATACCCGTTAAAGCCGGGTTGAGGATATACTGATTCAGGATGTATTGTGTATAATGCGGCTTTTGCTGAGCCTGCGTTTGCATATATACTACCACTAAAATCAGGACTATTATCTTTTTCATGATGCGTTTTTGAATCGTGAAAAATGCCTTTATCACCTTTATCAACCTTATCAACTTGTCAACTTACCCCCGTCAACTCGTTAACTACTTACTCAACACCTTAAATTCAGTTCTCCGGTTCTTTTGACGACCATCCGGATCATCACTACCATCTTCATGCGTATTAGGCGCAACAGGTATACTGGCTCCATAGCCTTTGCTTTGCAAACGGTCTTTATGTATGCCTTTGCTTATCAGGTAATCGACCACCACTTTCGCGCGGGCGCCGGATAAGTTCAGGTTATATTTATCATTTCCTTTATTATCGGTATGCGCCCTGATCTCGATCACCATGGTGGGATATTCGTTCAGCAAACCAACCAGTTTATCCAGTGCCGGGTATGATTCCACACGCAGCGTTGAACTATCAAAATCGTAATACACATTCTCCAGCACGATCACCGATTCAACCTTCGGCTCTTCCATAACCACCTCCGTATCAGGAACAGGAACCGGATTGGGTATACTGTCTTTCTTTTTCAGGTTGAATAATTCAAGGCAGCATTCAGCCGAACGGTCAGAGCTCAGCAGCACATCTTCAAGAATGTTTTTGACGCCGCCGCGGCTGGTGAAATAGATATCGTCTTTTATAGAGTTAACCGGGTAGCCGAAATTTTCAGGCGTCGCCCAGGCTTCCAGGCTCCCTTTGCTGAAAAAGAAATCGAATCCGCCCATGCCAGTGCGGCCATTGCAGGAGAACACCAGCGTGCCGGATGAATCGTGGTAGTACGGCGCCTGCTCGTCGTTGACGGTATTGATAGTAGCGCCAAGATTAACAGCCTTCCCGGGTTTTCCATTGGCATCGAGGGTTGCATACCAAAGGTCAAAACCGCCGCTGCCGCCGGGTTTGTCGCTTGAGAACAATAAGGTTTTGCCATCGGCCATTACAAATGGCTGCTGTGCGTTATACCCGGGCGTATTTACCAATGCATCGAACATCACGGGTTCGGCCCAGCCGCTGTCAAGTTTTTTACTGGTATAGATCGCCGAGGTCTTTTTGCCTGCCGCTAACGACCAGCGGGTAAGGAACATCGTTTTGCCATCAGGCGAAACAGCAGCCACTCCCTGATGAATACCCGCCCCTTGTGGAATTTCAATTTTGTTTACGCTCTTCACTTCCCCGTTCTCATACACTGCCTCATACAACCGGTTGAGATAAGGTTTGTTTCTAGATGAATCACCTTCGGTACGCGTAGAAGTAAAGAGCAACGTGTTTTTGTTAACCCAAACCGGCGAATAATTGGCGCCGCCGGGATTTATTTGCTGCCCCAGCTTTTCTTCGGAATATAACGTCAGGTCGTTCCTGTTCAATTGCTCCCTGATAAAATGCAGGTTCAGCACTTCACTTTTGGCGGAATTGGCGTATACATCCTCAATTTTATATTCATCTAAATACTGCTGAAACGCCCTCTCCGCTCCTTCATAGTTGGCCAATGCCCGCAACGTAACGGCATAATAATACAGAGCCAGCGGAAGCTGACTGTTCTTATAACTTAAGGCCTGTTCGTAATATGCCACCGCTTTTACCGGATAATTCAGCTGACGGTAGCTTTCCGCCAGGTTGTATACAGCCAACTGCGCATTGGGCGCAGCGCTCTTTACACCTGATGCCGGTTTAACATTATAAGGATTATAATCCTCCGGTTTTGCCTTTGTACCTTTTGAAGCCAGGTATTTTTCATAATACTGAGCAGCGGAATAATAGTCGCCTTTTTTATAATAACTGTCAGCCGCCTTCAGATAATCCGTCACAAACTGGGCCTTTAGAAGACCAGGCATTAATATCAGTATGAAAAAATTTTTTTTCATCATTTTCTTATTGATTTTTGGCTAGTGGCTGGTAGGGCTTTCATTCGAAAATCACTATTCTCTTTTATTCCTTGTATTCCCCACTCGCTACTTACTACTCGCTTTCTTACAACCTTGGACAAATGAAATGCGCTTCGGGTGTTTTGATCGATCTTCTGCCGGTGAATGACAGCGAGATCTCAAAACTGTTTGAACCACGCGCCATTTTACCCAGCTCCGATGTATTTACATCGTAGCTGATGCCCAGCACCATATTATTATGAGTAAGGCCAACAAATGGCGAAATGGCATCTTTGAGACGGTAGTTGGCGCCCAGCATTACATCGGTGCCCGGCGCTGCATTCAGCTGAACATAGGCGCCGGCCATTTTTTCTTCAGCCGTGCCCTGTTTTGAATACAACACGTTGGGAGTAACACTCAATAATTCTGAAACATTTAACCGCACACCTGCATGACCGGTATATCGAATTGGTAAACTGGCATCGCCATTGGCGCTGAAATAGTCTTTTGGTTTGGTAAGGTGGGACACGGAGAAACCAGCATATAAATTCGCCTTTTTACCGGGAGCCGCATCGAAGTACAATACGCCTGCACCGGCATCGAAAGATGCTGTTTTTGTTTTGTTGAAACCATCGGTTGAGGTACCGGGATTGAAACCGGTAATAGGGTCCCACTGATCGCCAAAGGTGAACTTCGAGGAATTGAAACCACGCCAGATCATACCCAGCTGCAAACCCATCACAATGCGATGGTTCTCTGCAGCGCCCAAACGCACGCCGGTATACGCGAGGTTGGCATAACCTGTCGTATAATAATAACCGCCATCGCCCGCTGTCTGGTTAAGCAGGTTGATACCTATGTTCACATTGTTATTTGTAACAAACTCCCCACCCAAACCTACTGTACGGAAGGGTTTGCTGATATTCCCCCACTGGTTACGATAGATGCCCGATACGCGGTAATCACCGTCGAAGGAACCCGTCAGTGCAGGGTTCAACCAGGAAGGATACACGTAGTACTGCGTAAAATGCGGATCAACCTGCGCCTGCATCGCCTTACCGGCGCCGGTAAAAAGAAGCAACAGCGGCAACAATCGGCTGATAAATGATCTTCTCATAGCAGTTCTTATTTTTGATAATTTTTGTTGTGCGGGCGGACTATTTACTTACATACAAAATGTGATTTCATAGGGCCGTATTACGAGGGGTGGTTTTTCTTATAATAGATTTGTTAAGCTGGTAGCTAGCGGGACTTTAATTCACAACTCGATATTTTTTTTTCATACCCTGTATTTCCCACTCGCCACTCGTTACTTACTTCTTGCATTCTTAAAACTGCCAGTTGATCCAGGCCTTGCCATCTTTCGCGCTAACCATATCATAGGTGGTTGAATCAAGGCGCACGAGGTAATACCCGCTTGCATCCGAGAACTGTATCCGGGTTCTGGCAACCGGTATTGAATCGGCAGACGGAACTGTTCCCAGCGTACCTAAGAACGGGAAGATGATGCGGCCATCGCCTGTAAACGTTGGCTGACGATAAGCCGGCCCATACGCCAGTGACAAAGAGTTATTAATCACTTTTACGAAACCTGCCAGGTCATAATTAGTGCCGCCTGAAGTGCCATATCTTGGCCAGTATAACAGGAAATAGAAATTGGAAGTTCTGGTTATACCATACGCGTCATCGATACCATTTACATGGAAACCCTGCGGTGAGATCCAGTAACCGCCCTGACCAAGTGCATACTGCCACCAGCGACGGGGCCCGTCGAGATCTATTTTTATAGGCTGTCCCGAACCAACGATCGAAGAAGCCGTGCCGTTCACACTGAACGATAATGTTGTGGTTGACGGGTTCCAGCTGATGTTATCCAGGGAAGGAATAGTTGTTGTACCGTCTGAGAACGCGGGCGACAGCACTATACCGTCGGGAGTATAATAATAACCGGTAGTTTTTGTTTGCAAATTCCCATTGGCGTCTACCCATGTAAAGGTGATGGTGCGGGTGGTTTGGTTAACCTGAATTTCATATTGCACTCCGCCCACAACCAGTCTTTTGAAATAGGTGATGTATTTGCCGATATTGCTAAAGAGCCTGTTGCCATACTTCTTGTCGTAATAATCCTGCATGTCCTGCTGCGTGGCTTTCACCAGGAAAGCTTTGCTTTTATTGAAACGGCCGGTTAGTTTTACCGTATCGCCGGCAATACTATCGATGGCAAATTCAAAGTCGGAACCAAGTCCGGAACCGTAACTTCCGCCGTTCACAGCCGCATCGGGATCGGCCAGCACATGCACATAGGAATAGGTATCGAAGATCAATGCAGGTTGTTGCAACGCTTTCAACCGGTAGCTTGCGGTCATCGGTGTAACCGCAGACGTTGAATCATAATCGGAGAACATTTCAACCCGGTTGCTTTCATTGAATTTGAAATAGAACGACACTACCCCGCCTGCCAGTCCGGCCGGATAGATCAATCCTTTCCAGCCAAATTGTGAAGAAGTAAGAGCCGATTGATAGGTGGCCAGCGCTTCATTGATCCGCTCATCGGGCGACTTATCAAAAGCATCTTCATGTTTGTTGCATCCGGCGAGTGCGATAGTTGCTGCCAATAAGTATGTAAGAGACTTTTTCATTAATTGTTCTTTAAACTATTTAATCAGATTAACTACCTGCGCACGTACCTTTGCCTGCAGGCTATAAAAATCTATCCCCCAGGTATCTTTGAAATAGTTGACCACAATGGCCTCTTTCTGCCGCAACTTGCTTATTGCCTGCGCCTGCGTTACATTATTGGCGCTGGTACCGGCAGGTATGCTGCTCACAATTGCCTCAAAACCTGTTTTTCCTTCCACCAGCATCATCGACACCATTTCCACAAAATCCTCATCGGGTGAAGACTCGGCATATGCCGTCACAAAACCATCGCGGCGCGCATCCGCATCCGATACGTTATTCCAGTTGGAAGTATAAAAACCTACAGAGATGGATTTATACGCCTGCGGGTACATAGTGGTCTGGTGAAGGATATGCGCAAACTCGTGCTCGATGGTATGGAACATCTGTTTGATGTTGAATGAATCTGAAGGCACATAACCGCTCATGGTCTTAGACCTGAAATCATTCAAAACGTACAACACCACTTTTCTTCCGCCTTCAGCCGTACCGAGGGTAATGGTACCGTCAGTGTTCCAGCTGGCGCTGCCGCAAAGCGCAAAAAATTTGGGAACGTATTTCTTCATGAACAAAGAATCGGTCTCCGCGATATAGGTATCGATCCAGACTTTCTTTACCGCGCTCAGTGCCGGAATGATCTTGTCTTCTTTCGGCGGCACCAGCGTTTTGTTAAGGCTCAATTCAAATTGATCCCATTTATATTTTACAGCTATGTTGAAGGGTACAGTTAAACTATCGTTGATCCAGGTATCTATCGGTGTATTTGCCCAGGTATCGCCACCCAAACCCGGAATATTTTCAACATCGCCTACCGACTCCTTTTTGCAGGAAGCAATGGAGAGAACGATGCAGATAGAGAGGACTATCTTATGTGTATTGTTCACCAGGAAATTTTTTAAATGTTTGAGCCGTTCAAGCAGGGGAACCAACCATGCCGGAACCCTGCTGTCGATAACCATATCATCGTACGAATTAAATACAGGCCACCAGCCGCTGGCAGATGATATAGGTATCACTTTGGCTGTTGATTGTTGTTCGGTATGTTTTTCATTCATCATTGCATGGAGGGTTTAACGTGGATTTAATTCAACACCGGAGAGCCTGGCCGACTCAGGGATCTGGAATACCCGGCGTTTATCACCCGCATCCAGTGTGAGCGTTTGCCCGTCGGTTGTTGTATGCGTAACCGGTATATTATAGCGTACCAGGTCGAACCAGCGCATTCCTTCCTGTACAAACTCGGCACGTTTAAAATCGAGCAGGGCGCCCAGCAGCGCCAGCCGGAGATCGGAGGTACCATAATAGGTTTGCATTTTGCTATTGGTGATCGTGTGCGTGCCTGCATTATAATTGTAAATGCGGGTAGATGCATAGGCATTCAGGTCCTGCAGCGCTTCATTGAGGTTATTGAGATAAATATTGGCTTCGATCCTGTTGAACAACACTTCTTCCGCGGTCAGTAACGGCACCATCACATAAGGATAACCAATGGTAGCGTTCACCGATGCCCGCACGAAGTATTCATTGATCTTTGGCAGCATGTAGTTGTTGGTACCGGCCGTATAGGTTTGACGGGTGAAAGCATAAGCTCCACCGGTAACATTCGAATTCAGGATCTCGGTGCGTTTATTGGCGTCCATGCCATAACGCTGGGTGTAATAATTTCTCGCCCACACCGAAGAAGTTTCAACCAGCAACAGGTTGGCGGGCTCGGAAGCTTTTGCATAGTTGGCCCACAGCTCTCTGTAGGTTTGCGTGAGATAGGTTGTATTCCATGGACGAAGGATCGATGTAACATTCGTAGTAGAGAATACGGCGTTGGCATAACTAAGCGCTTTGGCATAATCCTGTTTGTACAGGAAGAAGCGTGCAGCAAATGCATTGGCGGCCGCTTTTGTAAAATGGTATCGTGGAACGGTGTAACGCGTATCGTCGAGCAGCGGCAAACCGGCCAGCAGGTCCTTTTCGATCATCTCATATACATACTTAACCGTTTGGCGGGAGTAATGCTGAAAGATCACTTTCTCCGGTGTAAGCACATAGGGAATTCCGGCATCAGACGATGCGCCATTGGGATCATATGGTTTGGCAAACAGGGTCACCAGCATAAAATGCGCATAGGCCCGGCAGATCAGCGCCTCGCCTTTTTGCGAAGAAAAGCTGGCCGGGTTGTCGGCCTTTATACATGCATCCAGCGCCTGGTTGGCAGCAGAGATAGCCGCATAACAGGCATTCCAGTAGCCTTCGGGTGAATCCTGTTCGTTCTCGGTAACGTCTTCAAAAAAATAGGGTTGTTTTACGGTAAGATCGAGGCCGCCGGTTCCTTTATCAGAAACGTTATCTGATATCGACTCGCAGAAAGCCATGTAATTACTCTGCGGATAAGCGGTGGCCAGCAACTGCGACACCTGCTCCGGCGATTCCAGCGAAGCCCGGTTATCGGGGTTCTTCTCCAGAAATTTTTTACAACTGGCACCAGTCCCTAACAGTGATATAAGTAATGTATATGATAATATTTTTTGCATGTTCGCTATTAGTTTCGAGTTATGCTTTTCGAGATTCTATTGCCGATTCACGATTGCTGATTGCCGTTAAAGTCCAACTTTCAGCGCCAACGTAACTTGCTTCTGTACCGGCTGCGCTACGCCCCCGGAATTAAAGAACTCAGGGTCCTGACCACGTAGTTTTT
>CBIHPC010000185.1:0-12096 GCA_966211305.1 uncultured Niastella sp. | reverse complement strand
TTTAAAAAGCTGGAAAAGGAGGTCGCCGGCCTTCTGATCGAAAAGCTGCAATGATCTCCTCTTACTCACTTAACTAAACGCCATGAATCCACAACAGTCGTTTGAAAAATATATCGAATCGCTGCGGGCGATGGGTCTAAGCGATGAAGTGATCAGTCTATACCTCGACCAATGGGAGCAATCGGCGCAGATTTTTGCGGGCCAGATTGCCGACATCAATAGCATGTTCAGTGGTCAATTACATGAAGAAAACGAGTTTTCGATAGCGAACAATCCCGATACGACACTAACGCGGGCGGAGCAGTGGGCTGTTGCCTGCGGAGCGGACCTGGCCTTCTATAACGGTCATTACTTAAACGACCTAACAACCGGTTTAGACAGATACGAATGTCGCAGCTTACTTGGCAAACATTGGAACATCGACAGCCCGCAGGAAGCCATTAAAACCATTGAATGGCTGTTTTCAGAAGGTCACCGGATGGAGTTTGATACCTTATGGCAGGCTGTGAATATGATAACAATGGAACAATGCAAGGCATTTCTTAAGGATAGCTATGACGGTAACAAGGAGGCGGAAGCGATCGCCCTGCAGTGGGTGCGCAACCTTCGCGACGCCCTGGAAGTATTCAAGCACCATAATCTTTTTGAACAGAGTACCTTACCGAACATGCTGGCCTGGGACTTTTGCCGCATTATCAATGTTTCCCGGGGTTGTTTTGATGCCGGTTATTTAACAAGGGAGCAAGCGTTGGAATACATTATGCGCAGTGCGCGGGAACTCCGGAAAACCTATACCGGCTGGAAGCAGCTTTCGATCTCGTATCAATTCGCACGATACATTTGGAGGGGCATCGATATAGAGCGGTTTAATGAATTTTTGAAGAATATGCAGGTGTTACTAACGGACCCAAACTCTCCTTGGGTTCTATTAAAATGGGATGATGGCGTTGTGGTGTAAGGATGGTAACCCTGCAAAAAAATAAGGCCACCTCGTGTGGCCTTATTCATTTACCATTTTTTAATCATCCGGGTTAGGTCAACTTTTTAGCTAACCAGTAACCCACGCGGTACAGGGGGAGTGCCAGGCCGGGTGCGTTATCGGTTAAAAAGTTATAGCGCCTGTAACTGAACAGGGCGGTAGCGGCGGCAATCATCCAGGTGAAGATCCTGCCCGTGTCAGGACTTAGCCGCAACATAAACTTATCAATGGACTGGAATACCAGCCAAGCCGGCACCATACAGGCGTATGCGATACAAATAAGAAAAATCGGAACCCACAGCAAGTTTCCTGCTTTCTGAAGGGCTACGATCATTCCTTTTAATACATAAAGGAAAAGGAACAGCGCAAAAGCAAAACCCACAATGCTGGTCATCCACAGGACGGCAGCTTCTTCTTTATTCAAGACCAGGTCCGACAATACGTAACCGGTAAAAAGCAACGGTATATAAAGCAAGGTTCGGAATAACAATTTACCAAACCCCCATAAACCTCCCAGGTTACGGTCGAAAAGATATTGTTCGCTATTGTAGTGTGTGTATTGCATAGGGACTTCATTTAAAATTTTTCAGTATCTATAAACTTTTCAAGCTGCCGTCCTGCCTTCCATTTTCACGTATTATGCAGGACGGCAGCTTCCCGGCCTTGTTTCGCTCGCCGGTACCGTTATGCCGCAAATTCAATGCCCAGTGTGGTGTTTACTGTGAAAATATATGTGAAAAAGCTGTATAAACCACGCTATCCGCTCATGAGATTTTACCATCTTTTCGTGATGCCAGCACTGTCTGCACAAGGGCGACCGTTTGTTTGGAAATTCGCTGTTTAGGCCGGACCGGCTGGCTGTCGCCCAACCAGTTTCGAATGCGTCCGCGGAGCAGGGCTTTAAATGTCATCCAAGCGATTTTGCGGCGTTCCCTTTTTATGTTAATCGAAGCAAGTGCCCCGTTAGGGGTTATCAAGCGCCTGTACAGGGCCTCGTTTTCGGGTCTAAGCGCTCTCCAGTTGTTTAGCTTATCCCGCTCGTCATCTGTCAGCGGCCCTGTCATGTTTGTGGCTTCTTTAAATACGATCACCGAAATTTCTGTGGGAGGTCGCATAGGAAGTTCACCTTTCGCTCCAAATATTGCTGCCAGCTTGTTTAGCAATTCTTCGTTCCCACGGGACTGTGACTTCCAGTTTTCCAACTTGTTGTTTTGCGAAGCGGTAAGGGTCTCGCCGTTTTTATATTGTCTTACAATGAGGGTGGCGATTGTTTTCGTGCTGTACATGGCTTTTATTATAGAAACAAATCAACAGCGGTAAAGCACTAACAAGCGAAACAACTGTTTATCAACAGGCCCCGGTCACCCATCCCGGTCGGGTACTACCGGTGTGGATAATTTCATTCGCCGGTCCGTTTTACTGGCCGGTATCGTTATGTTTGGGTTGGACCTTCTGCTCTTTTTGAAGGGCGACTAACTTATCATGCAGATCACGCCAATATGCCTGAAGGTACTTATCCACTTGTGCAAAGGACGGGTCTGCATGGCGAAAGTTCATAAACATACATGCCTGTTCTATGGCTTTGACCAGGTCGGTGACCGTCAGTCGCTTTCCGTCTAAATCGTATACTTGCATATATCACTGTTTACTTTAAAATGTTGAGGCAAGCAGCTTTTTTTGGCTGCTTGCCTTGCACCCTCATACGGGTATGGGCTGACTTTTCAGATCGGTCAGGTTTTGGAAAAATCCGCGGTACCGCAAAACGCCTTCCGAGAACATTCTTCGAATAAGTGAACTGCCGGTCTGCACCAATGCAGAGTTGACAAACAGGTCTTGTTCGGCCAGTGCTTCCGCAAGCGAACAACTCGGTGTGGTGTCCCTTTTTGCTTTTTTCAACTGGTCTTTGTACTCCACTGTGATAAGGGGCAGGTCGCCCACCGTCTCGAACTTTTTGGAACGGGGTTGTTGTACAGGGCTGATCGTGCCTATAATCATCTGGCCGGTGTCCCGGCCATTTCCAAAATCAACCCAGTAGATGGGTCTATACAGGGCGTGGCGGCACTCCGTTCCACCGGTGAGAATATCCGCAATTTCAAAGCGGGCATCTGTATTGTCCACGCAGCTTATCGTCAGGTTGGCGTACTGCTGCTCGTTCATCCCGGAAAGATTCGCCTTATTGTAGTGAAACGGCATGGCTTTCCAATCGGTGCCGAAAAAGCGGTTAAAGCGGTTAATCAGGGTTACGGCCTTATTACTGCCGGTATCAGATTCGGCAAACAATTGCCGCCCCAAATTTGCTTCACTCACGGTATCGCCATCAAACAAGCGTACAAACAGGCCGGGGTGCCCGAAGGCAAGCAACGCATGGTTCATGCGGGCAAGGGCGGAAAGCATTTGGCTTCCATTTCCACCGGCACCGATCAGGTTTACTAAGATGGGGTTGCCGGGCTTGTGCAGATAGCTATCTACGATGTGTACACGCTCTAAGGTATTCATACAATTAAGTCGTTTAGGTTTTTATTCGTTGGTTTGAGTACGTCTACAGGAAAAGGCATTTGCGGGTCTGCTACCAGCTTCTGCCACAAGGAAACAAGGTTGCCGGTAATGGGTGTGTTGCCTTGTATGGAGTGGCTGAAATAGCTTTGCCAGAAATAGGTTTCCCACTGTTCCATAAAACCGGGAAGGCTGCTATCATCGTCGATTTCAATATCTACCGTTCCCATACATACGCGGCCGTCGTCATAGATGTTAAAAAAGGGGGCAAATAACAAGGGTGTTTTTTCAGTGGGCCGCTCGTCCGACTTTAATGCGAATACTTGTAAGGTGTGGTTGTATGCCTTCCATACTAAGGGTGGAACGTGAGCCTTACCGGAAGGAATGGTCAATTCCTTATGGAATAACAATTCCACCTGACGCGCCGGGGTATACCAAACGGCAAAACCTTGTTCCGTATCGGTGTACAGGAGGTTGGCGGGCCATACGCCTCTATAATGCAGGAACCCGGTGCGCAACTCCCGGCTTGTGTTCAGCGCCTTTGCCAGGTCTTTGCATTCATTTACCGTCAGGGGGTGCGCATTGACGGGCCTTCCCTTTTTGTCTATATCGTAGCTTTCCACCCGTACGTCATGCTGGTCAGCATTGTTTTCATAGATCAAAAGCGCCTTTTTTGGCAGGTAGAACTGGCCAAATTCAGAAGTAACTATGTTCATGGCAGGTTGATTAAAAAGTAATTGAATGTGTCCAACACCTCATACAGGCGCTGTTCAAAATCGAAGTCGTGGGTTTCGGCAGATTGCGGCGTACTGAACAATTGAATTGACTGCGGTTCTTCCGTGTGTATCGCCTCCCCTGTGTCGTTAGCAACGAACTCTCTTATTTGCTCGCCTAAGAACCCACGCCGCGACCAAAAAAAAGAAAGGTATTTGTCTACCTGTACGGTTTCGTAATAGTCCTGATCTTCCGGCTCCGCTGGTATTTTGTCCGTAAAGCGGCGTGTAGGATATTGCCGGTACAGGTCAAGTGCCTGTTTGGCCATTTCTGCAAAAACAGATTCCAGTAGCGTACGCGGCTTATAGTTAGCCACCCGTTTTTCAAAAAGTTTTAATACCCGCGGCTTGCTAATGACGTTCAAAATCTTCTCGCCTGCCTTTTTTGCCGTGTCAACGTCCGCTACGTATTCCGCAAATTCTTCGGCCTCGTACTCACCTTCACTGTCGAACAGCATTGATTCGATACACTCGGTTGTATAACTCAGATAGGTGCTTTCATCCGTATAAAAAGGAATGTCTACTGCCTGATAGAGCCAAGCCATCACTGAAAGAATCAGCCGGGCGGTGTTCATCGATTTTTTGGTTTCCAACAACCGGTATACCGGTTGTATTGGAATAAAGAACTCGATAGCGGGGAACGTTTTAACAGTTCCTACGCAGATACCTGTCTGCTGTTCGAATATCTGCAACTGCAAATCGGGATGCTGTTCCCGTAGTTCTTCTGCTATCTGTGCATGAGCGGTGTATATATTGACCGGGTAAAGCTGATCGTTAACAACAGGTTCTGCCAGCCGGTATAGGGCGCACACGTTTCGCAGGGACGAAAAAAAAGCCGCTTCCACCTCTTGCTGGCGCTTTTGAAAGCGCCAGCTTTGTTGAATGAGGGGTGGAAAAGCATAATCTAAAAAACCACGTCCAGAAGGTGGAAAGGTGCTGCCCGCAGCCGATCTTTTTTTATTGCGTCTGCGTCCCGCAGGTAGTTGAGCCTTCCTGTAAACTGTTCGATGTTGCGATATAACTGACATTGCTTTTGAGATTGACGGTTCGAGATAATTCGTGCCTTCTTATGCTTGTTCATATCTTATCCTTTTGTGCCAATAGTTGTTTCAAACCGGTAAACGATCTGATCTTCCTCGATTTCGCTCCCGGAAACCTTGGCGGTTGTAAGTGATGGGTAGGTGCCGGTGTAATAGTCAAGGACACGTTGTGGTAGCCATCTTTCGTCAGGGTCGGGCAGCGTTACCTTTTGTCCTTGTAACTCGAATACAAAAACGCGCGGCAAAATTGTGGCGGTCAGCATATGGATTGATTTAATGAGTTAAGAGAATAATGACAGTGCGTTGCTTTTGCTTCTTAGTTCTTCCATTTTCTTATTGATTTCATCAGCCCACGGCGCGTATTCCTCAACCTTGGGCATGGCTCCGATCGCTTCACCCCATTTCTCGGCCTTTTCCAGATCAGCCACCTTTTTCATTTGGGCTTCGTACTTGTTCTTTTTCTCTTTTTTCTCCTTTTCCTCCTTCTCGCGGGCGTCTTTTTCAATTTGTGATTTCCTCCGGCTTTCTTCCATTGACTTGGCATGTGCTTGCATGTTGCCGAAATGTTTGGCAACCTGCTGTACCGGTTCTTTGATAGCGGCAAAAAAATCGTTGTTCAGCGTTTCTGCGCTTTCGGTGAAGATCAACGGCTGGATAATGTGCTTTGCGGGGTCTTTAACGCTGTCGTTAAAGGGCAGAATAAATACCTTTAATTGGTTATCCTCCATCTTTGTGATGCGGATATTCCAGTCAAGGTTTGGTGCCAGCTCTGCCAGCAGGGAAAAAAAATTGGTTTGCATAAAACAGACTATTTGAGTTGATAAATAATGCGTGTTACTGAATGTCTTGGGGAAAGAAAAAGGACAGGGCAATGGCCTTAAAAAGTTTGTCGGTACAGTCTTTTGCTAAAAACTCTTTCAGGCGCGTGAGAAAAAATGTTTTGAAAAATCCTTTGGTGAATGGTTCAATAAATTCAAATGGGCTTTGTTCCATCTGCGGGCGAAACTCGCTGATATGGTTGTCGAGGGTCTGAAGCAATTCAATCCATTTCTCTGCTGAAATATCTACCGGCACCCAATTGCGTTTTAAAAACTCTGTTTTACTTAGCCATTCCTTAATGTATTGCTGCATTTTGGATAAAAATGCTGTCGTAGTTTCAGGGAACCATGTATGGAGCAGGTATGCCTTTTCTTCAAAAGTGAGTTTGTGAAATGCTTTGCTGTATTCCATAAAAGAAGTTTGAGTGGGTGAATTAACTGCTGCCGGTGGGCCGCGTTTTTTCTTTTTGGAAAGCGAAGCGATTTATTGTTTCCTGGAGGCAAACCCTAATTTTTGGCGAAAAAATACGACCCGCTAAAAGTGCCATCCCGCTTCGCGGGATGCTGTCACGGGTGGAGATTTTTTCGTCCAAAAGCGCAGCGGAATTTGGGTTTGCTCGGAAGTGAAACAATATATGGTCTTAAAGATGGCAGTTCTTTGAAATGAGTTTGCGTTTACCTGGGAAATGCGCAGCGTGGCATTTCTATCCATGAACACAACAGGATATTGTCCGGTATGGGAAAGGAAGGGGCAATTGCTTTTTTTACAGGTTTTCAAATCGAAAAAGGCAGTAAGCTCCTGCCCCTGGAAAAAACCAAGTTCATCGTAAAAGTTACAGTAGATGTTGAAGGGGCCACGTTTGATATGAACAAAGGCGAATCATTGGCCTTTACGAATGTCTGTTGCTTTGAAAGGGAACATTCAGATATATCTCCGAGGTAAATCAGGAAGATCAGAAGATTAGGGAGGAGGTTGAGTTTTATATTTATCATGCACTTTGGCTTGCAGGAATGTCCCAATGAAAAAGGAGCGACTATTTTCGCTCCTTTTTTCAGCATGATATGCTGCGCGTTAATTTTGGTTTCATGCTGCAGGATGGGGGAATCGAGGGAGGGAACTGTAACTGTCTGCATTAGCGCGATCGGCGCTGGAACGATGAAAGGAGCGTCGCAAGAAAAGCCGGATCAAGGAACTCCTGCTCGCTCACTGAACCTGGGTATTAAAAGTCAGCAGCGACTATTTACGTTTAAATATTGCAACAAATTGTGCTTCCTCATTTATTTCCAGGTAATCGTTTTTGCAGGTCTGACGCTCTGACTGATCTGTGATACCTTGATAGTCCATCACTTTGTCGAGCCATCGATCAATAATAGCTGTTTCAAGTTTGGATCTTCTTTTTTGAATGTGTGCCAGAAATACTTTTTCAAACAGGTTATTGGGGAATAAGCCTTCTACGTCCTCTTCCGTAAAGTAGTGTTTAAAGTAGTCGTTGTTATCAGGATCATCAGGGTTGTTCATATAATACCTTTCTGAATGAACCACGATTTGAATAAAAGCGCCGGGGCGTGTTTTGTTGACCAGTTGATCGATGATTATTGCGCATTCCTTTAAACTAAAGAAATGTAGCAGGTTTGCGATGTTAACCAGGGCAAAACTTTCGCCCGGTATCGAATCTTTCAATAATGTTATGTTGCATAAGTGGAGGTTGGCAAGGTTCTTCGGCGCGTATTCTGCAATTCGTTCCTGTAGTATTTTAAGCTGACCAGCGTCGTTATCCACCGCGTATATTTCGCGGCCTTGTTCCGCATATTCAATAGCGAAATTGCTCTGCCCGCAGCCAAGATCAAGAACCGGGCCTTCTATAAATTCGTCATCATATTCCCGGAGTGGATTAAAACTTTTACGAACGAGTTCCGCTGTGCTGTAAAGCTCGCGGTAGAGATCGTTGTATAATTTCAATTCTGTATTCATATGTACTTCTTGTTTTTTAATTGCAGGTACTGCCAGCTTAATATAGTAAAGAAAATTGGTTATTCCATTGCTATTTTTTACACGGCGTATGCCTTGCGGATTATATTTACGTGGTCCAGGGTTTTATTTGGTAGAACCATAGAATGCAACGGGTGCCTTATAGCACTGCAAAAGCCGATCGCCCACCCGTATAAAAAAAACTTGTGAAGCAGTCGTTATCATGCTGTGTTGTCGAATTTGGTGAATACCACATGTAAGCAAGAGTCTGTTTTTGCCACCAAAAAAAAGATAGGTGCCAAGCGATCCGATATGGAATCATGTATCGCTCACAGGATCAGCCTGTATGTGGGATTGATTTTTAGTGTATCCTTGAACTCCAGGTTGCCCAAACACGGAGCGATGTAATCTACCATGTCATTGGTAACCTCGCATTCTATCATCTCGATACAAGGTGAAAGGTTCTGATGGATGGCATCGAATACGATATGCTCAACCAGGTTTGAGTATAACACAGGCTGCTGCAGGTGAATGCTTGGAGCGGCAAGCACGAGTTTATTGTCGGCCACCCGGCATTGGATCGTACAAAAATTCTCCCGGTCAATCTGCAACCGGTAATTGTAGATGTCCGGCACTTCGGGTTGCAGGCAAATAAAATGATAACCTGTCTCTGCGAACTGGCCGTACGTGCGAACTTTTTTCCGGTGAGTTATACCCGAATGTAACCAGGCGCGTTCCAATGGGACGGCGTCCGATATGTAAACTTTCAAGCAAAATGCTTCTATCGGGTTGTCGTGGTGAATCATGAACTTTAGCTCTCCAAGGGCTTTTAATATAGGGTCATAGGTATAGTCCCAACCTACCTTATAGCCAAAGGACCCGTAGATTCTGCCGGCATCTTTACGAATGGCATCCCAAACTATAAATTCGAATAGACGGAACAATGCTTGCTCTACATATTCCGGTTCTACCTGTATATCGGCGCCCGCGTCAAACCAAAAGGCGCCGTCCTCCTTAAAAGCAACATTGACTGTTATACTTTTATCATGGCTAAACAAGATTCTAAATTCTGAACTTTCAGGCGAACGATCCCTCATGAGCCAGTACGGCCGGCCATGTATCATGCCAAATCCAACGGATTGGTAATTCCGGGGCCCATTCCAGGCTCGCCTGATTTTCAGTTCTTCTTTGTCCTGCTGGCTTCTTCTGAAAAATGCTAATAAAGACTCCATTGAATAATTGTTTTATAGGTGAGCCAGGCAAGCATCCGTGCTGCGTCGGCCACCTATGTTGAAAAACGCGCGAAAAATGAAAATCACTAGTCTTAAGGAAATATTTTTTTGAAGGGTCAAACGAGACGGCCGTTAGTTATGGGATGGAGAAAGCTGTTGGCAATAATCATTTTGAGCGTAAAAAGGCTACATACAAAGGAGGAATGAAGTAAATGCTGTCGGGCGGGTCGCCTAGCACATGCAGCCCGGCCAAAAAAAATATGAATTGATTCTCAAAAATGACCAAGCTGCCGCCCGATAGGGCGGCAGCTTTCCGCAAATAATGCACCTATCCATTCTTTTCATTTTGTTTTTTTATCATCTAATAATTTTTGCGGCTCCAATGTGATATCCGGTATTAGGTCAGCATTTGCGAAAACAGCCATCAGGGCTTCGGCCTTCGTGTATTTTACCGGACCATTGTTAAGAAATGCATAATAGACCTTTTTCTGTTTTTTAATCAATATGTCAATGTCTACTTTATTTAGCTTCTTTATGATTTCAGGAGTAAGCCAATGAGGCTGAATATACTGTTCTCGTTGCCAAATCTTAACTGTTTTGGACATCCACAATAGTGATTCATTAGTTCCGACTATTTCGGACAAACTATCGTATGCAAAATAATTGTCTGATACCAGGTGAAACTTTCTGGTTATCATCACCGTTTCTTCGCTATCACATATTTGATCTAAATAATAAATAAATTTGGTTGTGACAGCGCTTAAAATATAAGTGGTATCTATCTTGCCGTCGTCATCTATCTTCTGAATTTTCCTTGGAATCTCCCCAACGTTTCGGATGAAAATTGTTTTGCCAGCAAAATAATATTCCGTTGGGATATCTGAATTTCGGTATAAGATTGGTTGCTTTTCTTTCTTTGGCATAATAAGGTGCGCCGCATGACCGGCGACGCTCGGTTTAATTAAATTTTATTCTGTAGTGTCATACTGCATCGGGGTAATCAGCATATCGTAGGGATTGCCATTAAAAAATTTGGCAAAGGGTGTAAAGATGTATTGCGCCCCGTCCCATGATATGGCACAAATAACAGCCACATGCTCATTGGTGGATTTTTCAATGCAATCCAACAGTACAACTTCATTATTGGCAAACGCCTGTTTCAGTGTATCAAAGTTGCCTGCATGTTGCAGGCATATTCTATGCTCCGGCATGACGATATAAATTAATGGTGAATGATCTTTGTGTATCTGTCCTGATAGTGGCCTATACATTGAAGTATTGAAGAAACTCACAGTATAAGGCGCGCTCTACAAATTCAAGGTCATTACTTTGTATGAGTTCTTCATTGAGGTTGATAAAGGCGTAACGCAAAGCGGTAGATTTAAAATTTTCGTACATCCACGATTGCCCTTGTTTCATTTGGAAAATATAACAGTTCGGCATGTAGGACAGTACCCCTTCAATTCCTTTAACTTCTTCTGGCTCGCGGTTAATCATGGGTAAAAATTCCAGTATAGGGATGTATTTCTTTTTTGACTGAAACCGTTTAAACGATTCTTCAGCGTCGGTAAACACTTCTTTAACCGGCTCCTTGGGCAACATACGCTCATGGTAATATTCTTTTTGTATGGCGTTTAAAACGTCGTTTACCACCACATCGGCGAACATGTCCACCAGCATGGTAGCAAGTTGCTCGCGGTCTTCGGGATCATCAATGTCATTACGGTTAATATGGTGGTGGCTGCCATAGGTAAGGTCAATCAATTCATTTTCGAACCGGTAAACATCACTTTCCGCCATGCTTAGAGCACACTCGCCCTCTTTCAGCCCGCCCGCGATCGCTTTCGTTCTTAGCGCTGTATAATATCGGTCTGCATCTGTGCCGGTATATTCGGGTGTTTCAATAAGGGATAGTCCGCTTATGCAAAACACATAATCGGGGTCACGAATAATTTTATCCTGCGGGAAGT
This sequence comes from uncultured Niastella sp., assembly GCA_966211305.1. Lineage (GTDB taxonomy): Bacteria > Bacteroidota > Bacteroidia > Chitinophagales > Chitinophagaceae > Niastella. The sequence continues at coordinate 822 of CBIHPC010000185.1, read as the reverse complement.
CAATACCTTGTTTGGCGCGGGGGTCTTCATAATAGCATTCATCGAAGTGAAAGATACCGGTGTTTAATAGTTCTTGTTCCCATTTTTCAAATTCATTTTTTACGTGCATGCGAAATGCAATGGCTACATATAGTTTTTGTGCAGCCTTAATTTGCTCCGGTGTGGGTGAAAATTTCATCAGGAAAAATTTTAAGGTGAATGATTGTGTTTATTGGGGTGCAGTGCCTCGTTTGCCCCGCTCTTTCTTTTTTGGAAGCAACGCTTTGTCATTGGAGACCGAAGGCTGGAGAATGTTGCGCCCGAAAAAAATACGACCCCACAAAACACCTGGTCATGCGCAGCGTGACGCAAACAGTGGGGTGGAGATTTTTTTCCAGCAAGATTCGGAGGCCGTAAGGGATACAATATCTCGTCTAAGAAATGAGGTTCTTTGACGTGGTCCGTCCGGGAGAAAAGTCAGGCCATCAAAATAGGAGGGTAAGCTACAGGTGACAGGATAGAATCATCTTTTTATAATTGTCATATGATCTGTACTCTAAAAAATCACGAAGCTGGCGCCCGCCCCGGCGGCCGCGTTTTTTAACAAGTGATAAAGGCACCCAGAGCGCCCCCTTTTTTTATTGCGTAAATGGATGCATTCATCTTTTGTGGCGGAAAGAATGTCCTGCATGTAGAGAAAGAAAATACCGTTTTTAATAATATTATGAAAAGTAAAACTCTCAAAATCGTAGTCATCTTTTACCGCTAACCATTCATCGCCGCCATCAATTTGGTTAATAAAGCAGATGTTTTTATAATAGAAGCCCTGACCGAGGCACCAGT
>CBIHPC010000184.1:0-12114 GCA_966211305.1 uncultured Niastella sp. | reverse complement strand
TACCGCCGCCGCTGCTGCCTGCTTCACTGAAGTGATTGGGGTTGGGAATATCAACACCTTCCATACGCCATAACAACCCGGTTGGCGCATTACCCCTGATCACGATCTCATTACCGCCGTCGTCGGCGCTGGCCACGCCGGCAAAACCGGTAACCATTCGCAGCGGATCATTCACCGCTGCCGCATATCGTTGAGTTTCTTCAACCGTAAATGCACGGGCGCTTACAACGCTCATATCGTTGAGTGGTTTGTTCTTTTTGCTTCCGGCGGTAATTACTACCGCTTTTTCTGTTTTAACCCTGGTTTCCATGGCAATAGTGAGCACTACTTCCTTGCCGGTATTCACTATAATGTTACTGGCAACGGCATCGTTGTAATTGATGTGTGAGATCACCAGCGTATAGGTGCCCGCAGTTATACTGGGTATTCTGAAATTTCCCATGGAGTCGGCAACTGTTTTTTTATCGGTGCCGGTGATGAACACTGTTGCGCCGGCTACCGGTGTTTGAAGCAGCTGATCGGTAACCGTGCCTCTGATGGTTTGCGTTAGCTGGCCCACAGCCGTGATGCCATATAGCATACATGCTATAAGCAAAGTGAACAATTTGTTGCTCATGGGTTGGTTGTTTGGTATTGTGACAACTTAGTAGAAATGTACCCCTATGATGGTTTTAAAATTTTGTGGTGAAAGTGGAGCTGTATTCCCTTTTTCATTTCTCATTTTTCATACTTCATTTTCCTACATTCAGTATTCGCCTATAGGAAACTGATCCCTGCCGTCCAGCCAACCCAGCCGGTGACATTGCTATGCCAGAGTTCAAAGGAGTTATAACTATCATCGGGCACCAGGTATTTGTATCCTTTAACCGCTTCGGGTTGATCTGAGTAATAAACGTTGAACGCAGGGCCGGCAAAAAGCGCGATTCCCTTTGCCAGTTTGACGTTGGCCAGTACCTGAAACCTGCTCAACTGGTTTAAATAATTCCAGTTACCGAGGTACAGGTATTGTGTAGTAAGTTCGGGGTTAACGGTGAACCATTTGGCCATCTTCATTTCATGCCCGATGCCATAACCGTAGGAAAAGATCTTATCGTCATTCCCTGCATTGACGCCCACCATAAGAATATTGTACAGTTTGGCATTGCCCGATTTGATGGCAAGGTTAACATTCAATACTTCATTGGAGCTCACCGCTATTTTGTGATATCCTTTGCGAACGATGTTCAGCAAACCAATGCTGTACCCGCTGGAGGTATCGGCAATATTGATAAGGCCCAGCTGAAATCCTTTTAAGTGTTTGGTGTAGTTCACTATGCCCGCTATCTGAGCGCCGTTGGTAGTTTTGTTATTGATATTGGCGATGCCTGCCAGTTGTAACCCTTTTACCGATTGGCCGGTGTAGTTGCAAATGCCGGCATATTGTGCGCCTGTAACGCTTCCTGCAACCTGGTTGTACAAACCGGCCAGTTGTAAACCACGCACATTCCCTTTTACGTAATTCATAAGACCGCCATATTGCGCGCCTGTAAGATTATTCTTATCACTGTTGAACAAGCCTGCAGTTTGTAAACCGTTCACATTACCGCCGGTAATGTTGAAAAGCCCGGCATATTGAACACCCTGCATGCTTTTCCTGTTTATATTGAAAAGGTGACCGAGCTCAACGCCATTTATACCGCCGGTGATACCGCCAAATAGGTTCAATGAGAAGTAACTGGTAGTAATGGAATCTTTTTTACCCTGCGTACTGATGCCGGGTATAACTCCGATGCGTACAGGTGTATTTATATTTGGTGGTGGACTGTTATTTGATTGCGCAGATACAACACATTTCAACACAAGGCAGGCCCCAAGGCTTACTGCAATTTTCCCATTTATCATAGAAATATAATTTGCAGTATGACACCTGAGCGAAATTGTTCCCCTATGTTACATGAATAAAAACTGTATTTTAGAAAATGCTGATGCCAACATTCCAGCCTATCCAGCCTTTTACATCATTGTCCCACAATTCAAAAGTGTGATAACCCGGTGCAGGTATATCGATGTTGTTGGCAGGCCCGGCTTTTGTTTGTTTTTGATAATATGCATTGAAAGAAGGGCCGCCGAAAATGGAGAAGTACCTGCCTATTTTGAAATTGAATTGTAAATGGAACTTACCCAACGTGTTTGAGTTTGACTCATCATCGTCTTTTTCTTCGCCGTCATCGATAAAAAGATGTTGGGCTGTAAACTCGGGATTGATACTGAACCATTTTGCGATGGAGAATTCATGGCCCAATCCATAACCGAATGAAAAAATTTGTGATGTATCTGAATCCCAGTCGTTCGATGAGGCTCTTCCATAGCCGGCGAGCAGGATGCTGTATAGTTTGCTGTTGCCGGTTTTGAAAGCGACGTTGTATTTCAATACTTCATTTGTAGAGAAGGCTAATTTATGATAGCCTTTGAAAACGATATTGATGATGCCAATACTGTAACCGGCCGAGGTGTCGCATACATTGATAAGGCCGATCTGCACACCGCGTAATTTTTTGGCGTAATTGAACATGGTTCCAATTTGTGCACCGCTCATTTCGCGATTGGCAAAATTGCCGATAGCCGAGAGCTGCGCACCGGAAACTTTTTTGTGGGCGAAGTTTACAATGGTAGCTGCCTGCAAACCGAACACACTGTCGTAGCAGACATTATGGATATTGCTGAGCTGCAGCCCAATGAGTTTGCCTTTTACGAAGTTCGAAATGTTACTGGCCTGTATACCGGTAAACGATCCGGATACGTGATTGTGAATAGCGCTTAACTGAACGCCGGTAAAATTGCCTTTTACATAACTGGCTATACCTGATGACTGCAAACCGGCAACATTACCATGAACATGATTATATATTCCGCTCGCTTGTACCCCGGTAACGGAACCTTTTATAAAGTTGGAGATACCGGCTGCCTGAAAACCGTTTACATCGTGTAACACGTGGTTGTGAACACCGGTGAGTTGAGCGCCTTCCACACCGCCGCCGGTTATATTTAACAAGCCGGCTGCCTGCAAATATTTTACATCTTTTTTATTGATATTGAATGCGCCGGCCAGTTCAACACCGTTTACCCCGGCGGTATAACCGCCGACAATATTGGCTGAGAAATTATTAACCACCTGTGCGCTTAATTTGCCATGCGTGCTTAAACCGGGTGTTAAAGAAACCTGGAAAGTGCGGTCGGCAAAGAATTTCTTCAGGTTAATACTTTGAATATTTTGTTTGGCCGATAGCAGTCGTTTGCCCCAGCGGGTTTTTTCTACCTGATTTACTTCTTCTTTTGTAATGGAAGCGGTTGTAAGCGTATCGGTGGGTGGTTTAACGATGATGGTGTCGGGTAATTCATTTTCAACCGGGCTGATGGTTACTACAGGTTCGCTGGCAATGACAGGGGTCATAACAATGGTTACCTGCTGGTCGAATTTGGGTTGAATAAGAACGGTGGTATCTTCAAACATTTCCCGGCTTATGGTAAGCGTTGCCGTGCTGTACCGGCTTTTCAGTTTTATTTTGAAATAGCCTTTGTCGTCAGACATGGTTGAAACCAGCCGTTGTTTTTCATAAATGGTCACATTGCCCACTTTTTCACCGGTTTCACCATTCAGAACGATTCCGGAAACCGTATACAGTTTTTCGGGGGTGGGGGTGGGGTTGGCCACCAGCACAGGGGCGGTTACCGGCGCTTTTCGTAATATGATGTAATTGTTATTTTGCTGCCATTTGTACCGGCTGCCGCAAAGCTGATCGAGTATTTGTTTTACTGATCTGTTGTACGCTGAAAATGAGATAAGGCTGTCGCGGGCTATAATACTGCTGTTATAGGAGAAGTAAAAATTTCCTTTGCTGCTGATCACTTTTAATACATCTGACAAACGTTGGTTATTTGCTTCAATAGTGATCCTTCTATCGAGCACGCCTTGTGCAAATGAATTCGTACTTATAAGACAAAATAATGCTATGATCGAAGGAAGGGCTCCCCGTAGTTTTGTCATGGTTATTAATTCTGCGTGCAAGTTAACGTAGAATGATCTTTCCTTTTTCTTTGATTACAGAGGTATTAAATGTTGAGCTAATGATATTAAGAATTTTGTCGAGCGGTTGATTGTCGAAAACAACGGTATATGGTTCATTGCGAACCGCCTCGTTTTCGATAACGATCTGCACATCGTATGCTTCATTCAGTTTATCTATCAGCTTCCACAAAGGGGTAGAATCGCATACAAATTTTTTACTGCGGTAGTAATTATATAACTGGTCGGTGTTGCTTTGTTTCTGCAGGATGTTTTCCGATAAACCGGTAATGGCTTTCTGGCCCGCTTTCAGAATTACAGTGTGTTTTCCGGTGGCTACTTCTACAATGCCGGTTTCAACTATCACTTCGGTGGTATCGCCCCGGCTTCTTACATTGAATGAAGTACCTACCACGGTAATAGTCACATTGCCGGTATGTACTTCAAAGGGTTTTTGTTTATCGGGTACAACTTTAAAGAATGCTTCCCCATTCAATTGCAACACTCTTTTACCGCTGCTGAATTTTTCGGGAAAAGACACCTGTGAATATTTGTTTAAGGTAACCACCGATCCATCGGGCAGGGAATCGGCCTTTACAATGTTAGTGGCCTGGATGGTGGCCATGCGCACTACCGTACCCGGATTGTTATGGAAAAGTACATAGGTGAAAATGGCAATGCCTATGACAAGGCCGGCGATAATGGCTGCCCGCATCATGGGGCTGTTCATTGACCATACCCTGGGTTTGGGGTGTGTGAATGAACCCTGTTGAACCCGGTGTTGAAATCGCTGCCAGGCCAGGTGTTCGTCAACCTGTGTGGTGCCGGCCAGTTGAACGCTTTCTTCCCATATCAGCCTGAAGTGCTCGAAGTAGTGCCTGTTCGCTGCATCTGATGCAAGCCACTGTTCTACCTGAAGCAATTCCTCTTCCGTAGCCTCACCGGTAAGGTGTTTTACCAGCAGATCGTCCATATGTTGTGTATAGCTTTTCAATAAGGGTAATTTAAAAAATTCCAAAATTCAAATTCCAGGAACCAAATATCCCATTAGCTGCGCCTGACATTTTATATAATTTGTTTATATAATTATTATATATAGAAAAAAGCCAGCATGAATATTGGTAAATAATCGATCAGCTTTACGCGTAATTGTTTCAAAGCCTTGCCCATCTGGTTTTCTACCGTTTTTACAGATATTCCCAACTGATCGGCGATCTCCTGGTACTTCAACCCGTCGAACCGGCTCATCTGAAAGATGGTACGGCATTGCCGGGGGAGGGCATTCATGGCATCGCGCAGCTTTTCTTCCAGCTCTTTCACCAGTATTTTCCGGGAAGCGCCCTGATCGTTATGGTTATTTGTTTGCTGCATAATATGCACCTGGTACCGGGCTTTTATTTTCTGATGCTTCAGATGGTTCAGGCTTTCGTGGTAGACCGCTTTGTATAAATACGCTTTGAGCGATGTTTGAATATTGCCGGGGACCTTCTTCTCCCATATTTTGTAAAAAACGTTCTGCACCGTTTCCTCGGCAATGGCTTCATTCTTCAGTATAGTGAACGCATAGGCATACAGGCTTTTAAAATGTTCTTTGAAAAGCTGTTCAAATTCCAGTTCGCTGTCGGCCGACAGCGGCTTCATGGTGATGGTTGTATTCGGAATTGCCACTTTAATGTGTTGATAATCCGCTCCAAATATAATTGCTTCCAATAAGTTTTATCATAAGAGACAACTGAAAGTTATCATACCCCTACGAAACTTTAAAGTTTTGTTATAACCCGAAGATAAAAACATATGCATTAAAGATAGCATGTGTTAATAACGACCGTATTTTTTCATGTCATTTTGTGGAAAAAACAAACGTGCAATGCTTGTTTTAACCTTTTTTTGGTATTATTATTGAGCCCAGATTCAGTTGCTTTTACAATGTACCATACCCCTCACACCGTAGTATACATAATTTAATCCAACCGTCCCTCTGAAGCCATTTGTCGTTTCTGTTAGCTAAACGTGTACCTAAAACTTTTCATATGTTGGGATTTCTGCTCGTTTCCATGTACGAGTTAAAACAGTTTCTGCAAATAGTGCTGTGGATCGCTATTCCCGGGACTATCATTGCATTTATGGTAACCACATTCTTTCACTATAAGCGCAAAAAGAAAAGTGCTGAGGGCGGTGAACCTGCTTATATGGAGAATGGAGGTTTTCATACGGTAGTGGCAACCGAATCTAATGGTGGTAACCAGCCTGTGCCCGACTGGCTTGCAAGCGGCAGCAATCCCGACAATCAGCCACTGATAAAGAAGTACGAGCAGGAAGTGCGCCGGTACCGTGAGAACTACGCTACGCTTGAGCAGGACTTTCGTGAACTGGAAGGCAAATACTCCGATCTTCTCAATAAGGCATATAGCACCGAAAAGCAGAATGACGATTCCAGCGCCCGTATACAACTGGAAATAAACGGCTATAAACTGAAGGTTTCGCAATTGCAACAGGCGCTTGAAACGGCGCAGGCCAATGCCAAACTGAACAATGGCGATCAGCAGGTGCCCGAAGCGCTGGCCGCCAGCCAGTTGCAGGTACAAACCTTACAGGATACCGTTTCTCAGTTACAGGAAAAATTACGCGCCCAGCAGGAGTTGAAAGACAGGAATGCTGCAGAAGTAACCCGCCTCGAGAATTTGCTGAAGAACATGGAATACTCGGCAAAATCATCTCAATCGGAATCGGAGGAACTGCAACGTTATTTTGCCAAACAGGTTGAAGAGCTGGGTTTGCAATACAAGAATGAGAAGAACGAACTGGCAGTGCAGGTACAACAACTGCAAACGACATTGCAACAATTAAAAGAGGAAAATGCCGCATTGCAGCAGAAGGCACAGGCCAGCAGCGAGCACAAACATGGCAATTACGAGCAACAGATAAAAGAAATGCAATTGTTGCTTACCAAAGCGGAAGAAGAAAAAACAGCATTGAAGAACAAGATCACCGATCAAACATACCTGCAGGACGTATTACAGGAAAAGAAACTGCAGATCGAATTTCTTCAAAACCAACTGGAGCAACGCATCAAAACCTTCCGTGAAATAGAGAAGGAAGCGGCTGATAAGACGATACAGGTACAGCAAACGCAGACGCAGAAGGAGAATTTCGAGCGCGAGATGCATGCATTGCGCGAAGAACTGCAACAGCAACGGGAAGAAGTGAGCGCATGGCAACAGGCTGTAGAGCGCAGCCGCGAAGAGAACAGGCAGCACCAGGATAACCTGCGTTCAAAAACCGGGCATATAGAGAACCTCGAGCGCAACCTGCACGAGGTACAGCAACAGCAGGCTGTTTTGCAACTGGTGCTCGATGATAAGCAGAATATGATCACCTCGCTGCAGGAATCATTGAGCCGTGAGCAGGCGAAAACAAAAGATCTCGAAGGCAAACTGATCACCAACAATCAGTTGCTGTCAAAGATCTATGGCGATCTGTCGAAATCGCTGAGCAATCCGCCGGCAGCACAACAGCAGAACGGAACCAAATTAAACGGGTCGAACGGGCATGTGGTGAACGGCAACGGATTTAACCTGGCCGGTCAGAACCATTAAACCGTTTGCCGGTTACAAGCTTCGGGGTGCCGGTTTCGGGGAAACACCATGAATGGGCTATATACATATAGGTTTTATGGATTTTTATCAGTACTACCGAAACTAACTGCTTTTACCCTCTTCGGGAAATGAGAAATTGAAATGAAGAATTAGAATGAGACGTGAATTCAGTATCCGGTATATGCAAACGGGCGTTATTGGATGGGCCTGATACGCTTCTTTTTAAATTACCGGTTGCACAATTATGGCAAATCCTGCTATTACTTCTAATGTTCCATTAGCACATTAGCTAATAAGCACATTATTCTTACTTATCCCCAACTTTGGTCGGAATTATCACATTACCGCCTTGGCAAATTAGCACATTGTCTGTTTTCGTAACTTGCGGCCATGGAGCAATACCTGTCACTTTTAAAGCATATCAAGGAAAACGGTGTTTATAAATCAGACCGCACCGGAACGGGCACTACCAGTTGTTTTGGCTACCAGATGCGTTTTGATCTGCAGCAGGGATTTCCGCTGGTAACCACCAAGAAATTGCATCTTAAAAGCATTATTCACGAATTATTATGGTTCCTGAAAGGGGAAACCAATATCAAATACCTGAAAGATAACGGGGTTAGCATTTGGGACGAATGGGCCAATGAGCAGGGCGAGCTGGGACCCGTTTACGGCAAACAATGGCGTAGCTGGGCAACAGGTGAGGGGGCAAAAACCATCGACCAGATCAGCGATGTAATAAAGCAGATAAAAACCAATCCCGACAGCCGCCGCATGATCGTAAGCGCCTGGAACGTGGCCGATCTGCCGGAGATGGCGCTGATGCCCTGTCATGTTCTATTCCAGTTTTACGTAGCTCCCCCTCCGCCGGAGGGGGCTGGGGGGAGGCTGCGTTTGTCGTGCCAGTTGTACCAGCGTTCGGCCGATGTTTTTTTGGGTGTTCCATTCAATATTGCTTCTTACGCTTTGCTTACCATGATGATCGCCCAGGTGTGCGATCTGGAGCCGGGTGATTTCATACATACGTTTGGCGATGTGCATATTTACAGCAATCATATGGACCAGGTGAACCTGCAGTTAAGCCGCGAGCCGTTTCCACTGCCAACCATGCAGCTGAACCCAGCGGTAAAAGACATCTTTGATTTTAAGTTTGAAGATTTCACCCTGCAGAACTATCAGTGTCACCCTGCGATCAAGGCGCCGGTGGCGGTGTAGAATGTAGAATATCGAAAGAATGTCGAAGTAAAGATAATCAAAAGAAAGCCGCTTGTAGTACATCAAAAGGTTGAAATTGCATTTAATGAAGCCAACGAATTAATGGCTATTTTTATTAAAAGCATTGAAACCGCTTTATCAAATGGGAGGGACAAAAAGGTTTAACACACTTTCTCATTTCTTATTTCTCATTTTTAATTTTTCATTTCTATGGTTTTGTCTCAGGTGGTCGCAGCGGCCGAAAACAATGCAATCGGAAAGAACAATCAGTTGTTATGGACGTTGCCCAATGATATGAAGTTCTTCAAAAATACCACCTGGGGAATGCCCGTGATCATGGGCCGCAAAACCTATGAGTCGCTGGGTAAACCGCTTACCGGCCGCTCCAACATCGTCATCACCCGTCAAACCGGCTGGCAGCCAGATGGCATTCGGGTGGTTCACGACATCAAAGAAGCCATGGCGGCAGCCGCCGAAGCCGATGCCAAAGAAGCGTTTATCATTGGCGGTGGTGAAATATACAAACAAACATTGCCCATTACCAACAGGGTTTATCTTACCCGCGTACATACTTCCATCGATGGCGATACTTACTTTCCCGAAATGAATAAAGCCGAATGGGAACTACTGTCCCAACTCGATTTTACAGCCGATGCAAAACATGCGTATGATTATAGTTTCCAGGTGTGGCAGCGGAAGGGAGTAAATGAAAAATGAAAAATTAAAAATGAAGAATTAGAAAGTCGTGGCCATAAGCTACTTTTTCATTTCTTCTTCCCGTTCTCATTTTTAATTTAAATTTCCATATGTTTTCCTCCTGGCAGCTCATAAAAAAATATTCTTCCTATTATTTCACCGCGCTGAATGGCAGGGGTCATGGCATTCATTCGCCATTCGTTTACGACTTTGTACGAAAGGTGCTTATAGATAAGCGGAACTTTTATGCCTACAACCAGGTAGAAGCATTGCGCCGCAAATTGCTGCAGGATGAAACCATTCTCGAAGTAGAAGATTTTGGCGCCGGTTCCGCCATCAGCAAAACCAATCAGCGGTCAGTGGCCTCCATTGCCCGCCATGCCGCCAAATCGGGAAAATGGGCGCAGCTTTTATTTCGTATTGTAAATTATTATCAACCCAAACATATTCTCGAGCTGGGTACCTCGCTGGGCGTATCAACGGCGTATATGGCCCTGGCCAATCCGCAGGCGAAGGTGATTACGGCCGAAGGAAGCCGCGCCATAGCCGCGCAGGCGAAAAAGAATTTTCAATATCTTCAGTTATCCACCATACAACAGGTAACCGGAAATTTCGATGATACCCTGCCTGGTATACTGGCCGCATTACCGCAACTCGATCTGGCATTTATCGATGGCAATCACCGGTACGAGCCCACTGTGCGGTATTTCAACCAGCTGTTGCCCCGTTTGAACGATGCCAGCCTGGTGATCTTTGACGACATTCACTGGAGCGCCGAAATGGAAAAGGCCTGGGAAGAGGTAAAGGAAAATCCGGCAGTAACGCTTTCCATCGATCTGTTTTTTATCGGACTGGTCTTTTTCAGCGATCAGTTCAAGGTAAAACAGCATTTTACGGTTCGGTTCTAAAAGCGGTATTGAAAAAGGTTGTATTAGGAATTGATGGTCTGCTCCTATCGTGCCGCAAACCACCTTTGCGCATCCCCATTTACCCCTGCTATTAATTTTCGGTAAGAATGCAATAAAAAATACTATTCCGGCGTAGCGCCATTCATAACTTAAATTTTCCTTACCTTGAATTACATAACTACTACCTGATTATGACGATTGGAGTTTTAAAAGAACCATCCGAAGAAAGCCGCGTATCATTTTTGCCCGAAGCCGTAACTGCCGTCACCAAAAAAGGCGTTACTGTGCAAATTGAATCGGGCGCCGGCGAAAGATCCTTTTATAACGATGAAGACTACGTTAAAGCCGGTGCTGTAATAAAAACCCGGCAGGAAGTTATTCAATCATCCGACATACTGGTAGCTGTTCACCCGTTCGCAGAAGCGGCAAGTCTGAGTGCAAAGATCCTGATAGGGGTATACCAGCCTTTGTTCAATGTGGCGGTGATGCAGCAATGGGCAAAACAGGGTATTACTACATTCAGTCTCGATATGCTGCCGCGTACAACACGGGCGCAAAGTATGGATGTGTTGAGCTCACAGGCCAATATCGCCGGTTATAAAGCGGTATTGCTGGCGGCCAACACTTATAGCCGTTATTTCCCCATGTTCATGACGGCGGCCGGTAGTATTGCTCCGGCCAAAGTTTTGATCCTGGGCGCCGGTGTAGCCGGTTTGCAGGCTATTGCAACCGCCCGCCGCCTTGGTGCGGTGGTTGAAGTGTTCGATACCAGGCCGGCCGTAAAAGAAGAAGTAATGAGCCTGGGCGCCAAATTCATTGAAGTGGAAGGCGCCGCCGATGCATCGAAAGCAGGCGGGTATGCGGTTGAACAGTCGGCCGACTATCAGCAACGCCAGCAACAAAGAATTGCCGAAAGCATTGCTAAGGCCGACATCGTTATTACCACTGCGCAGATCCCCGGTAAAAAAGCGCCTGTACTTATTACAGAAGAAATGCTGACCTCGATGCGCAAAGGATCGGTGATCATCGATATTGCGGCAGCTACCGGTGGCAATACGCCCGTTACAAAAAACAATCAAACGGTAATATATAAAGGCGTGCACATTGTGGGCAACAGCAACCTGCAGGCCACCATGCCTTCCGATGCCAGTAAACTGTATGGCAAAAACCTGCTTAACTTTTTACAACTGATCATCGATAAGGAAGGAAAGATCAATCTCAACTGGGACGATGACCTGGTGAAAGGTTGCTGCATTACCAATAATGGCGAGGTGGTGCACGACCGGGTGAAAGCAATTAGCTAATTAGCTAATGTGCTAATATGTTAATTGGGAAATGCATTTTTTCCCGGCATTCTGAACGCTATGTAGCTTTTCGTTGCGTCGCATACCGGCGATTAATGTCGGCATCCCGACCGAAGCATCGGGACAGCTCTTTACTCAGCCAATAAATTTTTACAAACTAATTATATGGAAGCAATTCTTACCTGGATAGCCGATAATCAGCAAATGATCTACATCGTTATATTGATGATCTTCGTTGGCATTGAGGTTATCGGTCATGTGCCCAGCGTGCTGCATACGCCGCTGATGAGCGGCGCCAATGCCATACATGGTGTGGTTATCATTGGGGCCATCATTGTTATGGGCAAGGCCGA
>CBIHPC010000183.1:0-12206 GCA_966211305.1 uncultured Niastella sp. | reverse complement strand
GTGGTGGGGTTGCTGGGCGCCAATGGGGCCGGCAAATCAACCACCATGAATATCATTTGCGGCGTGCTGAATCAAACCGCGGGGAAAGTATATATACAGGGAACGGACATTCGTAAAAAGCCGGAACTGGCTAAACAGTCCATCGGTTTTTTGCCCCAGGAGCCGCCGGTGTATGCCGATCTTACGATCGATGAATATCTTACCTATTGTGCCGGATTGCGGTTGATGCCAAAGGATACAATAAAAAGCGCGGTGAATGAAGTAAAAGAGCGTTGCGGTATTGCGCATTTCAGCAGCCGGTTGATCCGTAATCTTTCGGGCGGCTACCGTCAGCGCGTAGGCATCGCTCAATCCATTATTCATAAACCCAAACTGGTGGTAATGGACGAACCGGCCAACGGGCTAGACCCCAATCAACTGATAGAAGTAAGAAAACTCATTAAAGAAATTGCCGAAGAGCGGTTGGTATTGTTGTCATCTCATATTTTATCGGAGATCCACCTGATCTGCAAAGACGTAATTATGATCGATGCCGGCCGTATCGTTTTTTCCGATTCCATGAGCGCCTTCAACGATTATATACAACCGCACAGCCTGCTGATGCGGGTGGAGAACCCGCCGTCAATGGCTGAACTGCTGGCCATACAGGGCGTTAGCAAAGCAACCTTCCTGAGCGACCGGCAGATACGGATCTATTTCGAAGGCGAAGAAGAAGTGGCCGAGCGGCTGGTGGCCGCCAGTGTACAGCATGGGTGGCGTTTGCGGGAGATCTCATTTGACAAAGGCCTGCTCGACGATGTATTCAAACAATTATCCACCCAACCGCATCCCTAAACAAAACTACATGAAAATGATATCCAGAATAGCGAAGAACGAATTGCGTAATCTTTTTTATTCACCTGTAGCCTGGTTCCTCGCTATTGCATTTATGGTGCAGTGCGCCTGGTTCTATACCAATTCATTGTTATACATGTCGCGGTGGCAGGATGTGATGCTGCGTAATAATCCGAAGTTCAACAATTTTGGAACTACATCCCTTACCACCAGCATTTTTCTCAATAGCGATGGCATGTTCCCGCATGCATTGCAGAATTTGTATTTGTTCGTACCCTTATTATCCATGGGGCTTATCAGCCGCGAGATCAACAACGGCACTATCAAATTGCTTTATTCTTCACCGGTAAAGGTGCACCAGATCGTGTTGGGAAAATACCTGGCGGTGATGATCTACAATTTGTTGCTGGTTGGTATTATGGGCGTATTCATGCTGTCGGGCGTGTTCAATATCCAGGCTGTAGATTATGGGATGTTATTATCGGCCTCCCTTGGCTTTTACCTGTTGGTATGCGCCTATTCAGCTATCGGGTTGTTTATGTCGGGCCTTACTACTTACCAGATCGTTTCGGCCATCGGCAGTTTTGTGATCATCTTTATTTTAACGCGTATCGGCCTCCTTTGGCAGAAAATTGATTTTGTACGCGATCTTACCTGGTTCCTTTCCCTTACCGGCCGCACCAACAAAATGCTGGCCGGTTTGATCACCAGCCGGGATGTGCTCTATTTCGTGATCATCGCAAGTATGTTCGTATCGTTTACGATCCTGAAACTTAAAGGATCGCGCGAATCCAAGCCATGGTTTATAAAAGCAAGAGGATATGCGGCCGTAATTGCATGCTCCCTGTTGTTTGGGTATCTCAGTTCCCGACCTATATTCACCGCTTATTGGGATACAACGGCCCGGCAGGCCAATACCATTCATCCCCGTACTCAAAAGGTGATAAAAGAACTGGGTAAGGAACCGCTGGAAGTTACGCTGTATACCAATTTGCTGGGCGCCGGGGTAAGCCATGGATTACCAGAGAACCGTAATGCCTATTTATCGGGGCTGTGGGATAATTATGTGCGGTTCAAGCCGGATATCTGCTTCAATTATGTTTACTACTACAACTATGATAAAAGCATAGACGGGGGTGCACTTGCGCGGTCATTCCCAAAGAAAACAACCAAACAAATGGCTGAACAAATGGCCGAGGGGCAGGATGTAAATTTTTCCCGGTTCCTGTCTCCGGCTGAAATGCAAACTAAGATCAACCTGTTCCCTGAAAAATACAGGTTGGTAATGCAACTGAAATATAAAGGCCGCACTACGTTTTTGCGAACGTTTGATGATAACGTATTCTGGCCCGCCGAGCAACAGGTGGCTGCTGCCGTAAAGCGGTTGATAAATGCACAATTGCCCAAAATATTATTCGTGACCGGCGACCTCGAGCGGTCAATCGGTAAAAAAGGCGAAAGGGAATATAGCACGCATGCTGTTGCAAAAGACAATCGGGTTTCATTGATCAATGTTGGTTTTGATGTGGATACGATCGCATTGAATAAAACAAATATTCCGGCAAATGTAACGGCGCTGGTGCTTGCAGATCCCAAGACTACTTTGAGCGATACGGCGGTTGCGAAAATCAGCCAGTACATAGCCAACGGCGGTAATATGCTGATATTGGGCGAACCGGGCAAAACGCAATTGCTGAACCCATTGCTGCAACAGTTGGGTGTGCAAATGATGGAAGGCAACCTGGTACAACCCGGCAAAGATGAAATGCCGCATATGATCACACCTTATCTCACATCGGCTGCCTTAAACCTGGCGGAGGAAAATGAGCTGGTTAAAGCAAAAAGATCAGGCGACACCCTTAAACTGCTATTGCCGGGCGCCACTGCCATGGCATATGCCAAACAGGGGCCATTTGCGGTGAACCCGTTGTTTAAATCAACGAGCGAAAGCTGGATGAAAACAGGAAAGCTGGTAACCGATTCGGCAGCGCCCGTATACGATCCGCAGCAGGGAGATGTAAAAGGATCTTTTGCAACGGCGCTGGCCCTTACCCGGCAGGTAAACAACCGGCAACAACGCATTGTAGTTTGCAGCGATGCTGATTTCATAAGTAACCTGAGAAAGAACGAACATTTCATGGCCATGGCATTCTATAGCTGGCTGAGTGAAGGTGCTTATCCCATTTATACGCCACGGGACGACCCGAAGGATAATAAATTAAAAGTAACAGCCGGCGGCGTGAAAGCAATGCGGATAGTATATGTATGGGTGTTGCCGGCATTGACCCTGTTAGCCGGTTCTGTTTTATTGATAAGACGTAAAAGAAAATAAACGGAGGCATTATGATATTGCAAACCGATGAACAAACCATTGCCGACCTCGGCATCCTGGGCAAGCGTGACCGCGATGGTATTTTTGAGTTGTATAACCGAACCCAAAGCCGGGGCGGAGAAGCGATATTGAAGGATATGTTCCTGCACCCGCTGAGCAGCAGGGAGGCTATCAGCCACCGCAGCAGCATCATCGATCATTTTTCCCGGTTGAATATGGCTTTTCCCTTTGAAGCTGCGCTGATCGATACAACTGAAAAATACATAAAGGAGCCCGGTGAACATGGAAGCGCCGGCCGGCAACAGCGCACATTGAGCGATAAAGACATTCAGTCAGGCGTATTGTCGGTAATAGCGATCATGCAACAATGCCGGTTTTTTATTGAGACCAAAACGGTAAAAAGCGTTGCTGCATATGAACCCGAACGTACAGCTATTGAATTGCTGATCACCGATGCTGTATTTGCACCGGTGCTGCGGGAGCGCGATAAGAAATTATCCTTTTCCGCAACTGCTGCGTATGATGTATTGTTCAGGGAACGCGGCCGGTCAATGCTGGAACAATTGCTTAGGCATATCTATAACCTCGATGTATATATAGCTGTGGCTAAAGTTGCGCTGGAAAGAAAATTCGTTTTTCCGAAGGCGCTTGATAAAGGCGGTTGTGTATTAACGCTGGAAGGCGTATACCACCCGGCATTGAAGCAGGCGGTGGGGAACGCGTTTTCCATGCATTCGGCACAGCAGGTGACCTTTCTTACCGGCGCCAATATGGCCGGTAAATCTACTTTTTTGCGGGCGGTAAGCATTGCTGTATATACCGCTCATATGGGCTTTCCTGTAGCTGCAACAGCAATGGAGTTTTCAGTGATGGATGGCATGTATACAACGATCAACCTGCCTGATAATTTAGGAATAGGCGCAAGCCATTTTTATGCCGAAGTTTTGCGGGTAAAAAAGGTGGCAACGGAGTTAAGCCTGGGCAGATCGCTGTTCATAGTTTTTGATGAACTGTTCCGGGGAACGAATGTAAAGGATGCGCAGGAAGCGACAGTTGCGGTTTCGCTGGCATTTGCCCGGCGCACCACCAGTATGTTCATTATTTCATCGCATATTGTTGAAGCCGGCGAAGCGTTGAAACAATGCAGTAATGTCGGGTTTTGTTACCTGCCTACCCGGATGAACGGTCATGAACCTGAATATACCTATACATTGCAAGAGGGCATAACCGACGACCGGCATGGGATGATCATAATAAAAAAAGAAGGTATCCTCGATATTTTGAAAAAGCACCAAAACACCCTGTAAACCCATGAGTTTTTATATAGATACACAAACGCTGGAAGAGTTGAACCTGCTGGGGAAATTCCGGCAGGGTTCTGTATACAACCTGTTCAGCCAGGTGAAGACAAGAGGCGGCGAACAGTTGCTTGACAATATGTTCAATGATCCGTTGACGGAGGCAAGCGCTATCAATGAGCGCAGCAGCATCTTTCAGTTCTTTCAGCAGTCGCGGCCCGCATTCCCCTTCGACGTGCAGGAAACAGGCGTTATGCGGGAATACCTTGATTCCGGTACCGGCAGCAACGCATTGATGACATTAGGCGGTACCGTTATAAAGAAGGTGCTTGCCGGGGTTACCCGCGATGAACGGTATAAGGCTATGGTACAGGGCTTGCAGGCAACGATCGGCACCCTGAACAAATGCCATACATTTATGCAACAGATGCACATATTGAATCCTGTTGGTGCATGGGGCGCCAGGTTGCAAACCATATCGCAATTACTTTCAGAGGAACGGATGGTACAATTGCGTAGCATCGATATTTACAAGGCATTGCCGTTAACTGAGCTTGCCCGCTACGATTTTTTACTGAAACAACCGCTCTATGGCGCCATGGAGCAATTGCTGTCGTTTGTTTATGAAGTGGATGTTTATATTGCGGTAAGCGCCGTAGCGAATGTAAGAGGCTTTACATATGCAAAGGCATACGCCGCCGAACAACATATTTTTCAGGCAACCGGTTTGTATCACCCGGCGCTGAAACAGGCGGTTGGCAATTTCATTACCATGCACCAGCATAAGAATGTATTGTTCCTCACCGGGGCCAATATGGCCGGTAAATCAACCTGGATGAAATCGGTGGGCATAGCCCTGTATCTGGCACATATGGGTTTTCCGGTAGCCGCCTCTGAAATGTCGTTCTCCGTAAGGGATGGTTTGTATACCTCTATCAATGTGGCCGATAATATAGGGCTGGGATATAGTCATTTTTATGCTGAGGTAATGCGGGTAAAGAAAGCCGCTGAAGCGGTAAGCAGCGGTAAAAGGTTAATGGTGATGTTCGATGAGTTGTTCAAAGGCACCAACGTGAAAGATGCTTTTGACGGTACGCTGGCGGTTACCCAGGCTTTTGCCGGTTATACGGCTTGTTTATTTATTGTATCAACACATATTATTGAAGTAGGGGAGGAACTGAGGAAACTGCCGAATGTTCATTGTATGTATATGCCTACGATCATGGAAGGATCGCATCCCAGGTATACCTACCAGTTACAGGAGGGCATTACCGAAGACCGGCAGGGAATGCTGATCATAAAGAATGAGGGGATACTGGAGTTGATTTCGGGATAAACTACTGAGATCCCGCTTTTGCCTTTTGACTATCCAATTGTGACCAAATAATAACAATTACAAAAATATTACACCTGACACCCTTACTCACTTTTCCCTAACGATGTAGGACAGTGGGGTCTTAATACGCCGATGTACTTCTGCATTGACGATATTAAAGTGGGCACTGATAACTTGTCAAACTGCCCTTTTATAAACAAATATCCCAATCAGTAGTTACTAGACTGATATCAACATTTACTCAACATATCATCAAATTCCCTACCTTGCGCCCGTTATTGGTTCCGGTTGGCCGACAGGCTTACCAGGATTAAAAGGGAACCCGGTGCAAATCCGGGGCTGTCCCGCAGCTGTAAAAGGCTTCACGTATGTGAAACGGCTTGTACTACAATGCCACTGTTCTTCCGGAAATTATGCGGAGAATGGGAAGGTGAACAAGCCGGGCCTTAAGCCAGAAGACCTGCCATAACAATAGATTTCGCGGCTTTCGTGGAAAAAAGCTGGTGAAAACAATTGATTCTTTGCAGGCGCAAACACTCCTTTTGTTTTTACATTTTTTCCTTTTCGTTACACACAAACTTTGCCATTCAACCTTTATCCTGTTGCATTCCCTTTTTACCAGGGGCTGGAAAAATATTGCTATTGATTTATTGTACATGCGCTTCAATGCCGTTGTACCGGCATTGCCTGCACTAAGCGGTAATGAACAGCCGACAGACAATTAACATTAATGATATAGATATGCGCACAAGCGTCCTTATATATAATTTACTGTTCCTGGCTGTGGTGTTCAACTACCGCGTAGCAGCGCAAACGGGCGATAGTACGAAACTGTTGAACAAAGTAACCGTGTCGGCCCAGAAAAAGAAAAATAACTTCACCGCATCGACACCGCTGCAGTCACTGAACAGTGAAACGCTGCAGCAGTTGAATGCGCCTTCCGTTGGCGATGCCGCCCGGTATTTTAGTGGGGTTCAGGTAAAGGATTATGGCGGGGTGGGCGGGTTGAAAACCGTTTCGGTGCGCAGCCTCGGCGCCGCACATACAGGAATTTTGTATGATGGTATTCCGGTATCGGATGTGCAGAGCGGCCAGATAGATCTCAGCCGATATTCCACCACGTTTGTGCAATCGGTCGATCTGCAGCAGGCGCAACTGCAACAGTTGTTGCAACCGGCAAGGGCATACGGCTATGTCGCTGTAATGGCCATCAATACGCCGGTAATGTATGTGAATACGGTTTCTGAAAGGCAATGGCGGGCCGGACTGAAAGCCGGTTCCTTCGGTTTGTGGCAGCCGTATGGCGGTATTCAGCTGCCGCTGGCGAAGAAGTTGAGCGTGAACATCAGTTCGGAAGCTGTTTTCTCCAAAGGCGATTATCCGTTCACTATAGAGAACGGTCCTGATTCGGAAAAGAGCAGGAGGCAAAATGCCGATATGCGTTCTTTGCAGGGCGAGATCAACGTGGCGAAATTATTTGATGACAGCGCTGTGCTGCAGGTAAAATTATTTGGCTACCATTCAGGCCGGGGACTGCCCGGGGCGGTTATCTTTTATAACGACCGCTCTGTTCAGCATCTCAGGAATAAGGACCTGTATTTTCAAACCCGGTATCGCAGATCGCTGGGTAAACATATGGGCTTGCTGATGGCCGGGCGGTATAGTAACAACTACACCCGCTATACCGATCCCGATTATCTAAACAACCAGGGTGGGCTCGATAACAGATATACGCAACAGGAAGCCTATGCAGCAACGGCCATCGATCATAAAATAGACGATCGCATCACTATAGCTGCTTCTTCAGATGTATCTTATGCCTGGCTTTCATCGAATATGCCTGCGTTTGTGCAGCCCACCCGCTGGAGTTTCTGGAACAATATGGCACTTCAATTCAATGCGCCCCTGTGGCAATTGACCGGTTCATTATTGCTTTCGACAGTAAACGATAAAATAAAAAGCGGCGCAGCCGCCGCCGCAATCAATAAATTAACGCCATCCATAACCGGCAACCTGCGGTTGGGCGAGCGCAGTCCGTTCATGATACGTATGTTCTACAAACATGTATTCCGCATGCCTACGTTCAACGATCTGTATTATAACATGATCGGTAATGCTGATCTGCGGCCCGAATATGCGCGCCAGTATAATGCCGGAATGGTATTCTCAAAGCAGTATAGTGATGCCTTAAAACATGTGACCATTGGCATCGAGGGTTATTACAACCTGGTTGATGATAAGATCGTAGCCGTTCCCAATAAGAACCTGTTCTCGTGGACGATGCTCAACCTTGGCAAGGTTGATATAAAAGGTATTGATATAACGGCCGAGTTGAGCGGACAAATAACCGGCGCCGTAAGCTGGTTCTCCCGTATTGCCTATACTTATCAGCGGGCCATCGATATCACCAATACCGCTTCTGTGTATTATAAGAACACCATTCCTTATACACCCGATCATTCGGGCTCGGGTTTGTTCAGTTTGCAATACGGCCGGTGGAGCGGGGGCTATAGCCTGTTGTTCTCTTCAACTCGGTATACTATCGGTGAGAATAACCCATACAATATGCTCGATGGCTGGGGTACGCAGGATGCGTTTTTGTCGTGGGCCAAAAATATGAAAGCGTTCCGATTGCAGTTAAAAGCGTCGATGGACAACCTGTTGAATAAGCAATATGATGTGGTGCGGTATTTCCCAATGCCGGGCCGTTCATATAAGATCAGTTTACAACTTAACAATCTATAACCAACTAACATGAAAAAGTTTCGGTTCCTTTTACCCTTTGTAGCAATGATGGCTGGTATGGCTTCCTGCAAGAAGGATGATGTTGCAAAAGAAGTTCCGGAAGTAACAACCGGCGTATATGTGCTGAGTGAAGGCCTGTTCAATAACAACAATACCACGCTCACTTATTATGATCTGGGCACGGGTACGGCTGTTACCGATTATTATGCCAATGTGAACGGGGCGGGCCTTGGCGATACAGGGAACGATCTGCTTCTGTACGGCGGTAAAATGTATATTGTTGTGAATGCTTCCAGCAATGTACGGGTAATGGATGCAGTTACCGCAAAGAGCATTAAAGAAATAAAATTTGAAACATCGGGTGGCGCCAAACGGCTGCCGAGGTATGTTGTGGCTTATAAAAACAAAATACTGGTGTCGGCCTGGGATAATTCGGTTGCTGTTATCGATACCGCTACGCTTGAAATAGAAAAGAACATTGCCGTGGGCGCCAACCCCGAGCAAATGGTAGTTTCAGGAGACAAATTATTTGTAACCAATTCCGGTGGCATAACGCCCGGTCATGATTCAACCATTTCTGTAATAGACCTGGTTACATTGACCGAGTTGCGGAAAATAACAGTTGGCCTTAACCCTAACTGCATAGCAGCCGACAACGCCAATAATATTTATGTGGGTTGCACCGGTGATTATGCCGCCGTAGGGCCAAAACTGGTTAAAGTAAACACCCTCACAAATACAGTGATAAAATCTGCGGATACAGCTGTTGGTAAGATCCGTTATTTCGACGGTAAATTATACGCCACCGGCGGTTACCTTGGTTCTGCTTACATCCGCGCATTGAATACCACTGATTTTTCTGCCATGGGCGCCAATTTCGTAACCGATGGAACACAGATCACCATGGCATACGGACTTAACGTAGATGCCAGCTCTGGCGATATATGGGTTACAGACGCCAAAGACTATGTTTCTTCGGGTGAGGTTTTTTGTTTCGACAAAGGCGGTAAAAAGAAATTCTCCTTTAAAGTAACACCGGGTTTGAATCCGAATACGGTTGTGTTTATCAGGGAGTAATACCCCGGCCCCTAACCGGGAATAAATAGTTACAGGTTACAGGTTACAGGGAATGGCAGGTTGTTTTTTGCCTGCAACCTGTAACCTGCGACTGTATTTATTCAGTAATGTCAATCATTTTGAAGATTAATATTCACCCTCAACGCTTTCAATCCGCTCACGCCCTGCAATTCTTCCAGTTCGAGATATTCCATGCCCGGTAACAACAGGTTCTTGCTTTGCAGGAACATAACGTATTCCTGGTATTCCTGTGCTTCTTTGGGATTGCTGTATACCATGGCGATCTTGCCGGGTTGGGTGAGCCGCTCATTGGTTCCGCGGATATTCACTTTATCGAGCCGTTTCTTCATGATCTCGTAGCGGATATTGTAAGAACCTTCCACATCGAAACGCCGTTCATCTTTTCGGAAGCTGATGCTGATAGGCTGGCTATGGATCAATATCAGCTGCGTGGTTTGTAACGGAACCGCCAGGTTGGGGATCAATGCATGGGTAATACGCGCAATTTCTGCCATTGAGCTTAACTGCCATAACCTGATATTCTTCAGGTAAAGCATATTGAACGGACTGTTTGGCGCAATGGATTGCCCGATATAAATAGTATACTCAACGCCATCGGTTTTGTATTTTTCGAAATAATGCGGATAAGACTGCTGCATGATCTCTTCCTGTTTTTCGAAGTTATGCAACACCGTATTGTTGATGGTAGTAAGGGTATGTTCATATTCGTTGCGGTTGCGGTACAGATAACCTTCCGCATCGTTCACCATATTGAAATAATTGCTGATGATCTGCTGCGCCTGCGGGTTGCTGGTTTGCAAATGCGAAAGCACGGGATCGGCTTCCTTTTCAAAGAATTCATTGATGCGTACTTCATCCTCGGCTGCCAATCCATTCTCGATGGCCTGCCTGAAAGTAAAGTTCTTAAACTTCAAGCCTTCCAGTAACGGAAGCTTCAGCAACGTTTGCAATTTGTCGAGCACCTCATCAACTAGGTTAATGTGTTCCTTCAGGTCTTTTTGAATGGCGCGGCTTCTTTCAACAGATGAATTCCGTATGTCCACAACGCCGTACAACGGGTATACATTATCAAAAACTACATTGCCTGTAATATTCGACTCTTCGTTATTTTCATTGTGCAGGTATTCCCAGGCCACTTCGGCAAACTTCCATTCAACGGCCGGTTGCAATGGCGTGAATTTTTCCTTGATGATCTTTTCTATACGGTTATTGAACGTGTCGCGGTTCTTCAACAAAGCCAGCGACAGCAGCGGCATGGCAGGTTCAATGCGGTTCATTACATCCTGGTTCAACTGGCTGGCAATGGGTGAACCCAGTTCCAGCACGCCCAGTAAACCATCGTTGTTCTGAATGGGGTATACTATATAACTTTTTAGTCCCTCGTCTAACAACGGCTTTGTGAATGGCGCTACTTCCAGTATTTTTTCATCGAGCACTGAAAGCGGCATGGCTTCGGGATGCGCGCTGAAGAAATCAACACACATCTGGTAATTGGCTACATCTTCAGGGTTAACGGCTTTCCAGTTCTTACCCAGTATGCCATGCCTGGTGCAGTTCTCATCCATTACAAAGCGGCCATTCAACTGTATGAATGGCGTAAGCCCTACCTGTACTTCATTTAGCCCAATAAGGCCATGGATGCTGTTCTTCAGGCTTTGAATTACGTTCAGGTTGCAGTCGTGGTGCTGCAGCAGTATTTTTTTTATGGAGTCGAGCGATTCCTGGATGGTGAAGTCCTCAGCGATCCAAACTCCAAAGCCTTCCACTTCAAAAAGATCGAGCGGCATTTTTGCCAGCTGCTGATCGAGGTCAAGAATTCGCAGGGAGTTAAGGCAAACGGCGCAATCCTGGATCTGGGGCAGGGTGCCTTTCAATGTGATATCGATAAAGCGCCGGTCGTACCGTAATTTGTAAAAACGCTTCATTCCGGTGGCTTTATCCGTTACCGGGTAAACCAGGTGCGGGTCTTCATTTAGTTTGATATTATAGAATTTCGCCAGTACATGCTCATACATCAGCGAGCACTGGGCTTGTTTAAGATGTTCGTGCGATACATTTTCAGGTAACAGGAAATGCCCGCCGGTTTCATCGATAAACAGTTTTTTGAATGGGGTAGAATAATTGAACACCGAGAACTCGTACGGCACGCCCATGGTGAACACATTTTTTCCTTCTTCACTTACCACGGGGAACAGGGTAGTGCCCAGCATTTCAAGCAGGTCGTGGTTTTCTTCCAGCACATGTTCATCTGTTACAGGCTCAAGCAAAGCCGGCGATTCTTCAAACTTTTCAATAAGGTAATTATAGATGCCCGACCGGGAATCGGAGCTGTCGTGTATTTTATCTTTTAAATAGTTTAAAAAGGGACGAAACGAGATCTTGCTATCGATAGATAAACAGTTATCGGAACTATTTATATTGGCGGCAAGTATTTTCAAATTATTGGCGGGCCTAATGGCAGGTGCAATCATTTCCGACATGGCGCAGTATTTAGGTGTGAGTAAAATAAATTGAGCGGTCTATAAAGTTAGTAATAAACTAAGGTTTATAAACAATGTATTTT
>CBIHPC010000182.1:0-12460 GCA_966211305.1 uncultured Niastella sp. | reverse complement strand
ACGAGTTGACGAGTTGACAAAGCTTGCCATGATGAAGCCGGGTTGATAGAGTTGATGAAGTTGATAGAGTGGATAAAGGAAAGACCAGTTGGTGAGGTTGGGAAGATTGAAGTAAAAATGACACCCGGAGCATCGGAGCCGTTTCACGATTTCCGATTCACGTTTCACGATTCACGTTTGCCGTTTCACACGATTGCCGATAGCCGATTCACGATTTACAAATGAAGACACACACAATCATATTAGTTAGTTGCCTTGCGATCCTGGTCCTGTTCCCCCGGGCAAAGAAGTTTCCGGGTACGAATGCATTCGAAAAAAATCCGCCGTTCTCAGATACTTCACTGGATGAGCTGTTCCGTCATCCGCCCGAACAGGCCAAACCCTGGGTGATCTGGTACTGGCACCAGGCGGCTGTAACCAAAGAAGGCATTACCGCCGACCTGGAGGCCATGAAAGAAAATGGCATCGCCGGCGCCTATATGATGTTCATCAAAGGGGCCGACAGTGTGCCATTGATCGATCCGCCCGCGCAACAATTATCACCCCACTGGTGGGAGCTGGTGCTGTTCGCCATGCAGGAAGCCAAGCGGTTGAAATTACAACTGGGGATGCACGTAAGCGATGGTTTTGCATTGGCCGGCGGTCCCTGGATAAAACCGGAAATGTCAATGCAACGGGTGGTAAGTACCAAAACCTATGTAGCCGGTAAAAAACAGTTCAACGGTATTTTGCCGCAGCCTGAAACAAAGGTGAATTATTACCGCGATATAGCGGTGCTGGCCTTTCCCACCATGATCAAAAAGCATATTGCCGATACGGCCATGGTGCCGGTAGTTACCAGCAGCATTGCCGGTGTATCGCCGCAATACCTTACAGGGAAATACAACCGCCAGAGCTTCAGATGCGACAGCGCCTGCTATATACAATATGCCTATGACAAACCGTTCACCTGCCGTTCCATTGTTATTCGCCCCAGCGGTACCAACTTTACATCGCGACAGTTGAAGATCATGGTAAGTAATGATGGCAAACAATTCAAACCGGTTGAGCGCATGCAGGCGCCCCGCACCGGCTGGCAGGATGTTGGTTTCGATCTCACGTATGCCATCAAACCCACTACTGCCCGTTATTTCAGATTTGTTTATGATAAGGAAAACGTGGAGCCGGGATCGGAAGATCTTGATTTCGCCAAATGGAAACCGGTGTTGAAGATCGATGGCATCTTATTATCCAATGAACCGGCCATTCATCAGTATGAAGGCAAGAGCGGTGCCGTATGGCGGGTAAGCAAAAGAACAACGGCTGCGGAGATCCCCGATTCATTATGTGTGCCGTTGAATAAGATCATTGACATTACAGATAAGATGACGCCCGATGGCCGGCTTACCTGGGATGTGCCTGCTGGTAACTGGACCATCATGCGGGTGGGCCATACTTCAACCGGGCAGATCAATGCTACCGGTGGGGGAGGTAAAGGACTGGAGTGCGATAAGTTCAATCCCGAAGCAGTACGGATGCAGTTCGATAACTGGTTTGGCGAAGCAGTGCGCAGGGCCGGCGCCGATATTACCAAAGAAGTATTGACCATGTTGCATCTCGACAGCTGGGAATGCGGCAGCCAGAACTGGTCGCCGGTATTCAGGGCTGAATTTAAAAAACGCCGCGGGTACGATTGTTTGCCTTACATCATTGCCATGACCGGCGTGCCTGTGCAAAGCGCCGAGGTATCGGAGCGATTTTTATATGATGTACGCCAGACAATTATGGAGCTGGTAAAGGATGTTTTCTATATAACGCTTAAAAATGCCGCTGCTGAAAAAGGTTGCATCATGAGCGCGGAATGTGTTGCGCCAACGATGACGAGCGATGGGTTGCTGCATTACCAGGTAGCGGATATTCCTATGGGCGAGTATTGGGTTAAAAGCCCCACGCACGATAAACCCAATGATATGTTCGATGCCATTTCGGGCGGACATATCTATGGAAAACAGATCATCGGCGCCGAGGCATTCACTGAATTGCGGATGTCGTGGGATGAGCATCCCGGTAACCTGAAGGCATTGCAGGACCGCAATTATGCCGCAGGCATCAATCGCATTGCCTACCATGTGTTCATGCATAATCCCTGGGTAAACAGGGCGCCGGGTATGACGCTGAATGGGATCGGATTGTATTTTCAACGTAACCAAACCTGGTGGAAGCCGGGTAAGGCCTGGGTTGAATATGCACAGCGTTGCCAGGCCTTATTACAATTGGGAAAACCGGTGGTGGATGTGGCGGTGTTTACCGGTGAGGAAATTCCACGCCGCTCGATATTGCCTGACCGCCTCGTAAGTACGCTGCCGGGTATTTTTGGCGATTCATTAGTGAAGGCCGAACAAAAGCGATTAGCCAATGCCGGTAACCCGTTAAGAACGATGCCGGAAGGCGTCAGGCATTCGGCCAATATGGCCGATCCGGAGAAATGGATCGACCCGCTGCATGGATATGCTTACGATTGTTTTAACCCCGATGTGCTGATGAAAGCGACTGTGCGCAATGGCAGGGTTGAATTTCCCGGGGGCGCCAGTTATGCGCTGCTGGTGCTGCCACAGCCGCATCCCATGTCGCCCACCGCAAAACGGATGACACCGGCGGTTGCAAAAAAAATTTCAGCATTGGTAAAGGCCGGTGCAACCATTATCGTAAATGATGCGCCTGAACGATCGTACAGTCTTGAACAGGGTGCTGTGGCAGACAAACAGGTGAAAGCTGTTGCCGGTACTATTTGGAAAAAAGTGCCTGCCGGCAAGAAATGGAAAGTAGGGAAGGGAACGGTGGTACAGGGACCGTATAAGGAAAGTTCTTTTGAGCCGCTTGGAATTAGCAGAGACCTGGAGGCGCTTGATATGAACGGCAAACGGGCGAAAGACATTGCCTGGACGCATAGAACAAGCCACGCTGGAGATATCTATTTTATAAGCAACCAGCTAAATGAGGAAAGAACTATTGACATAACATTACGTGGCGCTGGCAAGCGGCCTGAGGTTTGGGATCCTGTTACAGGCGATCGTTACGAGGCAAACAAGATCGGGTATATTAAAAGAGGTAAAACGATATTTAGTTTGCAGTTGCCAGCAAATGGATCGGTGTTTATTGTATGTCATCGTGATGACAACTGGGCGCCGAAAATGCAAAATAATGTGGTGACAACGGATGTGATCCCTAACAGGTGGACTGTAACATTCGACACCAAAAAAGGCGGCCCGGCCCAATCAATTGTTTTTGATCAGTTGAAAGACTGGTCAACAGATAATAACCCGGCTAT
Source organism: uncultured Niastella sp. (assembly GCA_966211305.1). Taxonomy (GTDB): domain Bacteria; phylum Bacteroidota; class Bacteroidia; order Chitinophagales; family Chitinophagaceae; genus Niastella. The sequence goes on along the minus strand of CBIHPC010000182.1, from coordinate 9,153 downwards.
TAAATATTATTCGGGAACCGCAGTGTATTCAACAACAGTTGAATTGCAAAAACCGGCTTCAGATGCAAGGGTATGGCTGGATGTAGGTAAAGTTGCCAATATAGCGGAAGTGTTTTTGAATGGTCAGTCGTGCGGAGTTGCATGGACAGCGCCTTACCGGGTTGATATAACCAGAGCAGTACGTGCCGGTAAAAATGAATTGAAGATAGCGGTGACCAACACCTGGTTCAACCGGATGAAAGGCGATCTGTTATTGCCGGAGAAAGAGCGCGTCACGCAAACAAATGCGCCGTTCTGGGCGAAAGACAAACCATTATTGCCTGCCGGTTTATTGGGACCGGTTACCGTAGTAACCGGGCATAATTAAACATTAAAAATTTTGTAAAAGCTATGTATAAATGGATGAATCTTTCTCTCGCGCTGTTGATTGCGGGAAATTGTGTGTACGGCCAGAACAACAGCCTGGTGAATACCAGCAATAGCAAACACGCCAAATTACAACCGGTTGATCTGAACGCCGTTGTTTGGACAAGCGGATTCTGGGGCGAGCGCATGCAGGTATGTAAAGACTCAATGGTGCCGCATTTATGGCGCACTTATACCGACCCTGAGGTGGCCCATGCCTATAAGAACTTCGAAATTGCAGCAGGTAAGGATACCGGTTCGCATAAAGGCCCGCCATTTCATGACGGTGATTTTTATAAATTACTGGAAGCAGTAGCGGGTTTATATGCCGATACGAAGGACCCGAAGCTCGATGTAATGATGGATACCGCCATCGCTACCATTGCGGCCTGTCAGCGGGCCGATGGGTATATTCATACACCCGTTATCATCGCAGAGAAAAATTCAGGCAAAACAAAAGCATTTGAAGACAGGTTGAACTTCGAAACCTACAACCTCGGTCACCTGATGACAGCCGGTTGTGTGCATTACCGCGTTACGGGTAAAAAAACATTGCTGAACATTGCGATAAAGGCAGCCGATTATCTCGAAGGTTTCTATAAACGTTCTTCACCCGAACTGGCGCGTAATGCCATTTGCCCTTCGCATTACATGGGCGTAGTGGAATTGTATCGCACCACAAAAGATCCGAAGTACCTGCAACTCGCGAACAACTTCATCAATATTCGCGGATTGGTTGAAAATGGTACTGATGATAACCAGGACCGCATTCCTTTCCGCCAGCAAAAAGTTGCAATGGGCCATGCGGTGCGCGCAAATTATTTGTATGCCGGTGTTGCCGACGTATATGCAGAGACCGGTGAGGATTCATTGATGGATTGTTTGAATGCTATCTGGGAAGATGTGGTATACCGGAAAATGTATGTTACCGGTGGCTGCGGCGCCCTGTACGATGGCGTTTCGCCCTACGGTACGTCCTACAATCCGCCCTACATTCAAAAAACGCATCAGGCCTATGGCCGGGCTTACCAGTTGCCGAATATGACTGCGCATAACGAAACCTGCGCCAACATCGGTAACCTGTTATGGAACTGGCGTATGCTGTTGCTGTCGGGCGATGCCAAATATGCCGATGTTATGGAGCTGGAATTGTACAATGCCATCTTATCGGGCATCAGCCTCGATGGAAATAATTTCTTCTATACCAACCCGCTGAGCCATTCCGCAGAATTTCCATACAACCTCCGTTGGCATGGCGGCCGTATCCCGTACATCAGTTTGTCGAACTGCTGTCCGCCCAATACGGTTCGTACCATGACCGAAGTGGCCGATTATGCATACACTACTTCTGATAAAGGTATTTGGGTGCACCTGTATGGCGGAAATACATTGAATACCCGGCTGAATGGCGCTGCGGTACAATTATCACAGCAGAGCAATTATCCCTGGGATGGACATATAAAATTCACCGTAAATAAAACCGCAGCCAGTGCGTATTCATTGTTCCTGCGTATACCGGGCTGGTGTAAGACCGCCACTGTAAAAGTGAATGGTAAACCGGTTATGGCAAATACAAAGGCAGCGCAATATGCCGAGTTGAACCGCACGTGGAAAACCGGCGATGTGGTGGAGCTCGACCTCAGCATGCCGGTAACATTGATTGAAAGCAATCCCTTGGTAGAGGAAACCCGTAACCAGCTGGCGGTTAAGCGTGGGCCTGTTGTGTATTGTCTTGAATCGACCGACTTACCAAAAGGAACAAACGTATTCGATATTGCTATTCCGGTAAAGAACGATCTGAAACCGGTGGTTACAACCATCAGCAAAAGTAAGATCGCAACATTGCAGGGTACCGGCCTGTTACAACCAAAGGCCGACTGGTCAAATGCATTGTACCGCGAAGTGCGTGCTACCGCAAAGCCAATAAAAATTACAATGATCCCATATTATGCGTGGGGAAACAGGGGGAAGTCGGATATGACTGTTTGGGTGAGAAAGTAGTTTGTTGATTGTAGTTATGTTTAGGGTAAAATGTTACCGTTTATGGTTTATAGTTTATGGTTTATTGTTCTTTAAATTCAGCCGTCTGAACATTTTTAGAACTCATGATATTCGGGCAGTAAGTGCTAAGACTTTAATGCTGTTGAAAAATGTCAGGCATTCCAAAGCGCGAAGCAACCATAAACTATAAACCATAAACCATAAACTGTTTATAGCAACAACAAACTGCAAACCATAAACAACAAACTAAAATTATTCGTTATCAAAGTTCGTCATCCCCTTCAAAAATTCATTACGTTCCAATATGTCACCGGTAAAAACATCTATCACCGTTACATGCTGGCTGTCGCCGGTGGTATTGTCGGCTTCCATGATCTGCCACACGATGGTTCGGAAGGTTTGATTATAGTAAATGTAGATATCGCCCGGTTTTGTAATGGGGGCTTCTTTATCGGTAGCTGCAATTGATAAAGCTTTTGCGCAGGGAATGATCTTCTTTTTCTGGTTTACGATCCCTTCAAATTGTCCCGGTCGCAGCAATTCGCCGTTTTGTTTTACCTCCACCTTAAATACAAACGGAATATTTCCTTTGAACTGCATTTCATAAAAGATCGCATACACAAAATCTACCGGGTTCTCATCTTTATCGGTAATAACAACCGGCGTGAACAAGGCGGCGTTGATGGCGGAGTCGAGGTACTTTACGGTTTTTACCCTGAGCGCTTTGAAGAATGCCGCGGAGGTTTCCTTAACGATCTCGCTTTGGATGCGGGCTTTCACCGAATCTGGCATTTGGTTATAGTCAAATATTTTAAAATCCTGTACCGGCAGTTCAGAAGGCGCCATGGCCAGTTTATCGAGGTACTTTATTTTATCACATGGCGCCTGGGCGTATGAACAGGTAACGGCCATACAAACGATGGTTGCGACGAGTAAGCACCTCATGGTTTTCCTGATTTTTAGATTATTAATGTTCCGATAACATATCGATCACGTCTTTTTTCCTTTCTTCCGGCAGCACAATGAGCGATTGTACTTTCCCTTGTACAACGGTTGCTTCTACGGTTGTGTTATACGGGGCATGTAATTTAAAATGCACATCCTGGTCTTTTGGCCAGGCAGGGCAAAGGAAGATCTTTTTGCCATCGGTTTGCAACAGCATTTCCTGCACACCGATCATGCCGCTGCCGCCCCAGTTATGATCGGGCGTCCAGTCGAACCCCGGTCCCCAGAAAGCCGGAAAACGGCGGCCGCTGTTCTTTAATTTAAGGGTGGTCAATTGAAGCGCATCATTGGTTAAACCAAGCCGGGCGGCAAAGATGTTATCCTGTTTCCAGCCAACATGACTCCTGAACTTAAGGGCGTCGGTATCGTGTTTGAAGGTATTGACGGCGGTGTCGAGCCCCGGTTTGCCAACTCCATAAATCCCCCATGGAAATACCGGGTACAATTGCGGGGTTTCCGTATTGTTGATCCGTTCCCACAATTTGGCCGGCGCAATGGTGGTATAATTACCCGATTGCCGGAAGCTGAGCGGCGGGATGCGGGTGAGCATCTGTTGCCATTGGGCGCGTGATGAATCTGCCAGGTATTGCCCGGGAAGTTCCAGCAGGCGGGTCAGTATGGTGCGCAACGCGGCAACGGTGCTGTTGGGATTATAAGCCATTTTATAGGTCTCTGCCGCGGAGCCGGGATAAAAGATCAAATGCCCGTTGCCATCCAGTGTTTTTCTTCCCCGTTTACCGGCGCGGTATTGATAGTGTTCATTGAAGAAACGCAAACAGCTTTCAATAAAGGGAACGTATTCTTTAATATTGTTGCCTGCATACCGTTCCGTTTCCAGCATCATCAGGCAAAATTCCAGTACGGTATCCCATTCATATTCGAGCCAGGCATTGTATTCAAGCCCTTTGTCATAATCGGCCGGACGCTTCCAGCCGTATTCCGTGCAATTGGGCAGACCAAAATTTTCGAGTTGTTCAACGAAGCAGGCGCCTTTATGGTTCCAGTATGTTTCGCTGCGTAATTCGGCCGTTCGTAACAAACGCAGGTAAAAATCGAACTGGGGTTTCATAAGGTCATAGTCGCCGCTTTTGAGCATGGGAAAATAAACAAGCCGCTGGTTCTGGGCTGTATGCGTGCCGCCGCCCCAGTTACGAAAATCGGGGGTGAGGCGTAACGCACTGTCGGTAAGCGAAGGGTCGAACGTAAACAACCCGCCATTGAATTTGGTAGGATTATTTCCAAAGGCATTACACCCGAGCATATACCGGAACAACTGGTAGTTACGGCCCGTTTGCCAGAGGGCAGATGCGGTATCGGGGCGGTTGGGTTGTATGTAAACAAAACTGCGTTGCCAGTATTGCTTCCACCAGTTGCGGGTTTGCTGCCAGGCGATGGCCGTTTGTTTGGCCGCATCGGCAGCTGCCTGTTGTAAACCGGCCTGCCATGCTTCGGTAGTGGGTGTTTGCGCGGTATGTAATAAAACGGTAATGTGATGTTTCCGGGCCGCTTTTTTGCTTTGCAGTTTCCAGCCCATAAAATCGGTATTTATATAGGTGCCGTTATAAGTGCCTGCCGGTTGCAGGTTTTTTCCCTGCAGCATGCCGCCAAACGTCAGATTGGCGATGGGGTTATACAGTTTGTCTTTTACGGCTTCCAGCCCCTGTTGTTTTACCGTTACATCGAAAATATTGGGAACATCGTCGCGGTTGCGATGATAAAACTGAACGGTATTGCCTTTGAATTCAATATTATCTTTATTGGTAATGATTTCATGCGGGGGCGCCCATTTGTAAGAATTCCCAAAATTGGCCCTGCCGGTATTTTTACGGTCGGTATAACGCCAGCTTTCAAAAGCCACATCGGCTTTCACCGCCTTGTTCCCTGAAAGCTCAATATGTATAACGGGGCGAAATACATCGACCCATATTTTAATGGTTGTTTGCAGGCGGTTGTTCCGCCCATCGATCTGTACGTAACCTTCTTCGAGTTTTAGTTCCTGTTTGAAATATTCACCTTCAAAGGCGTTCGGTGTGCATTTGACACGTAATCGCCCGGTTTTTAATAATGCGTTGTGTTCATCAAAGGAACCGCTCTTTGCCATGTACACGTACAGCTGGCCTTTCTCAACCCAAACGTTTAAACCGATATCGCCGCCGCCGCAGGGCATGGATCCGGCGGAGTTTGTGCTTTGTGCGTTCCAGGTTACATTATACGAGGGCAATACGTTCTGCGCCCGGGCAACCAGCGCTAACAGGTTACCGGTTAAAATGCCTGCGATCAATAATACATTTCTGGTGTTCATGGGCTCTTATACTATTCGGTGTTCCCGGTGCGGTTTTATCAACATAACAGGAAAATTCAGCGAACCGGGAATCAGCGAATGTAAGTATCTTGCCGTAAATTCTATTGTTATACCATATGAATGCGAAAAATAAAGAGGGGTCAATCAAGAACATCTGGTATGGCATCGGCCGCCAGCGTATAGAGATACCCAAAACAGTGTTAAAGCAAAAGGTACATCCGAATGCGATGCTGAATAAACTGCATTTGTGCAGCCTGGGTTATTATCCTAACGCGCGTGGTCATTACACCTACCGGAAGAAAGGATTACCTGAAAACTTTTTATTTTATTGCGTCGATGGCGCCGGCTGGTACCAGATAGGCGATAAGAGATCCGAGGTTGGCCCGAACCAGTTTTTCATCCTGCCGCAAAATGTTGAACATGCCTATGCCAGTACCGATGACAATCCCTGGAGCATTTACTGGATCCATTTCGGCGGTGAATCCCTCCCCGAGTTCAATGAGCTTCATGCGGTACAAAAACATTTCAAACCCTTTTATATAAAAAGCAGCGGCGAGATCATTACCATGTTCTCCCGCATGTATAAGGCCCTTGAACTGGGGTACAGTACCGATAACCTCATTTTCGCCAATTTGTGTTTACCGCATTTCCTGAGCCTGTTCATTTATAATTCGAAGCATACCACCGTTAGTCCCAACGATAAGCTAGATGTGGTTGACAGCGCCATCCTGTATATGCAGGAACATATCAATGAAAATATTTCGCTGCAGGACCTCAGCAGCCATTACAATTATTCCGCTTCCCGTTTCTCGAGCCTGTTCAAACAAAAAACAGGATATGCGCCCATTGATTATTTCATTCAGATGAAAATGCAAAAGGCCAGCCAGCAGCTCGACTTCAGCACCAGTTCGGTAAAAGATATTGCCTTAAGCATGGGTTTCGATGATCCGTATTATTTTTCAAAGAGATTCAGGAAGATAATAGGATTGTCTCCGAAGCAGTATAGATCCCAGAAGAAAGATTGATTTTCTAAGTTGATAAGGTTGATAGTATTAATAAAGTTGATAAAGGCGAACAAGCCGGCAACTCCAATCGTCGACATCTTTATCACCTCTATCAACTTCATCAACTTGTCAACTTACTTCCTCTTCTTCCACCAAAGCATCAAGCCGATGATGATCATCACTATCTGAAAGAACGCCCAGATCATCGTACTCGCATCCCGCGCCGTCTTTCCGCCCCAATCCATAAAATGATGCTTGTGCAGTAATGCAAATGAATAACCTTCCTTCAGATCGCTGTCGTTGACCTTTACTGATAATTTACCGGTAGCTGTTTCCACAAAATACCTGTCGGCATCCGCTGTTGCATAACTCACTTTCCAAACGGGTAAGCGCTTGTCGGTGAAATTGTATTCTTCATTGAACTTTGTAACGGCTGTTACCGATTGTATGTCGCCGGCCGGTTGTTTGCTGAATTGGGTGGCCAGCCAGGCCGCATATTTTTCCTCGCCGTTGGGCAGCACCGAATAGTCGCCGGTATTAACGAACATAACGGCCGGCACCGGTACCTCCATACTTTTCATGGATTGCACAGGTGTATGTGTGAGATGGGGTTTGCCCTTCATAGTAACCACCCGCCAGTAAGTTTGTTCATCCATTTTTACGAGGCTGAAATTGCTTACCGGTTTGTTTACTATCCGTTGCAGTCGCGGAATGTCAATATTGATAGAGGCCGGGAACTGGTTGCTTACAAAGTATGCGTTCCGGTCATCGGTTTTGAATTTCTCCAACGCATGCCAGGCCCCGCTGAACGACCAGGCAAGGGTAAACGCCGCTCCAACAATAGCTGTGTACCGGTGATTGCGTCTTGTCTTTAATGTGGCATGGCCATTTGCTTTTTTTGTTTTGGTGATGCAGAATATATAAACACCCAATACGGATGTTAGCAGTGAAAGCAGGCAGATGCCAATAATAAAATACAGTTTGGTATTGCCCAATACATCGAGCCACGACCAGTTGTGCAGCCATTGGAAGATGTTGTCGAACACCGCGCGCCGGTTATCCATGGCAAAAGCAAAGCGGTCCTGGGTAGTTTCAACGTATATCCTTATACCATCAGGCCGGTTGAACGAAACCTTATGAACCGGCAATAACCGGTTCACGAATTTGTATTCTTTATCGAATGCTGTCAGGCGCGATACGTTGGCGATTGTACTGCCGGTTGTATTATTCAATACACAGGCCGTTGCGGCATTGCAACAATCATGGCCTTCGGCTTCTTCAACCATGGCTACGGGTGTGGCGGTATGGCCGGCATGAGCGGCAGGGTAGGAGGCTGCCGGGGCAGGTGGCCCTTCAAGAAATTGCCGCGCCAGGTATTGCGCATACAACCAATCGCCCGATGGCAGCAGTTTTCCATTGGTAACGCTCAGGTACACCGGCGCTTTATTTACTTCCTGTTGCACCTGGTAAAAGAAATTGGTATCGATGTGAATGAGCCTTACCGAATGAAAGGCGGTGATATTATTTCTCTTCAATGCATCGGGCAATGGCACACGGATGGTATGGCTGTCCACCGTCAGCGGCGGCAGTTTTTGTGCGGCTACCTGTGGTTTTATGGTTGTCATAAGCGGGTGCATAAAACCACTCACCGCCCATAATAATACGGGTATGGCAATGATCAGTGATAAGGTGCGGTGGAGAGAGTATATACGTTTGCGTAGCATTTGTTGCGGATAGAATGTGAAATGTAATGATTGGTGTTGGCGGCATAAGGGCTAAAGCTTAAAGCTTAGAGCCAAAAGCAAATACAGGACTTTGTTATAAATCATGTATTTGGCCTTCCGCCTTAGGCTTTGGGCTTACAGCCTGAAGCTTCATTAACGTTTTGTAAATTTGTAAGCAATGCCTACTGTAAATTCCCGTGGATCACCAAGGTTGTAACTCAACGTATTTCCCCCTTTACTGGCATAGGTGGAATAATAGGTATTTGTTGAATTGAGCGCATTCACCCACACTTCAAATTTTCTTATAGAATAACCGGCACGAATATTCAGCAGATCGTAGCCGCCATATTTTTTGCTGTTCGCGTTATCCATATAGTAGGGGCCTATATGCTGCCATTCGGCGCTTAACCGCAGGCCTTTTACAAATACCGGTTTGTACGTTACTTCCGCATTGGCAATAAACCGCGGTCCGCCGGCCAGCTCATTGTTGTTATAGGCAGTGCCTTTTTCTACATAGTCAACAAAGGAGTGTTTGCTATTGGCTGCACTGAACCGGATCGATAAACTATTGATGGGCCGGTAAGTGATCCCATACTCGATACCGGTATGTTTTGTTTTGCCGGCATTCTGGTTCTCTGTTGAACCATCTGCATTTCTTACGCTGATGATCTCATTGGTGCCGTTTAACAGGTACCAGCTCCAGTCGGCATAT
>CBIHPC010000181.1:0-12489 GCA_966211305.1 uncultured Niastella sp. | reverse complement strand
CATCTAACCCATAATGTAATTGTTTGGGATCGGTATAGGCAAAGGTGCCGAAGAGGCGGTCCCACAGGGAGAAAATATTCGCGTAGTTGGTATCGGTATACGGCCGTTTATAATGATGATGCACCTTGTGCATATTGGGCGAAACGAAGATCCAGCTAATGGGCTTATCGAGCCAGATCGGAACCCGGATGTTGGCATGATTGAAATGCGTAAAAATGGCCGACATGCTCCGGTACAGAAAATACATACCGATCGAAAGCCCGATCATGTACACGCCGATGATCGTAAAGCATTCCCTGAAGATCCATTCACCGGGGTGATGGCGGGTACCGGTAGTAACATCAACCTTGGTATCGCTGTGGTGGATCATATGGAACTTCCACATGAACTTCACCTTATGCATCATGTAGTGCGGTGCATACTGGGCGAAGAAATCCATAAACAACAGGCTCAAAATTATATTTGCCCAAAGGGGAAGATCGAACAGATTTAATAAACCAAAATCATGGTCGGTGACCCATTTACAGGCAATGATGGTGATGGAACCTAAAACAATATTCAATACCACGGTGGTGAACAGGAATACGAGGTTTACCCCCGCATGTTTATACCGCTTCCACGAAAACCGGAAAAGAGGGTAATATCCTTCAATCAGCCAGAAGAAGATCATACCGCCCATCAGAATGGCCATCCGTTGCCAGGGGGCGATATTCTCCCAAAATTGCATAAAAGCTTCCATGGCAGTACATCGTTTGTACCAGTAATTTACGCTAAAAAATCCGTCAGGAGATGAGGGTGGTGGGCTAAATAAAAAAATCCCGCCTGAAGCGGGATTGCTGTATTAATAGCGAAGTAAATATATAAAATAGCGATCAGGTGTTTAACATTAAAGGCATAACCAGCATCAGCAGTTCTTCATTTTCGTCCTGGTCGCCGGGGCGAATGATACCGGCCTTGGTTGACGTTGATAATTCAACGGTAACATCATCGGTATCGGTAGCGTTCAACATTTCGATCAGGAACTTGGCATTGAAGGCGATCTGCAGATCTTCACCATTGTACTGACATTTCATCCGCTCATTACCTTCAAACGAAAAGTCTATATCCTGGGCGGTTAACTGCAACTGGCTGCCGCTGATACTTAATACAACCTGGTTGGTGCTTTTGTTACTGAAAATTCCAACCCGGCGTAACGCGCCCTGAAAATCGGTGCGATTAACCGTTAATTTATAAGGGTTATCGGTAGGGATAACCACTTTATAATCGGGGAAACGCGCATCGATTAGCCGGCAGCTTAACTGGGTAGTGCCATGGGTAACGAAAAGGTGGTTGCTGTTATAACTGATGGTAAGCTCATCATCATTCACCGGCATGGCTGCTTTCAACAGCGTAAGCGGTTTTTTAGGAACGATGAGCGAATCGGTTTTCGGACAGTTTACATCTGTACGTTTGTAACGTACCAGGCGGTGTGCATCGGTAGCTACGAACTGTAAACCATTTTTATCCATTTCGAAGAATACCCCTGTCATGGCCGGACGAAGATCATCGTTACTTACGGCGAACAGGGTTTTATTAATGGCGGTTACCAGGGCCGCAGAAGAAACGGTGAATGAATTGGTATCATCGGCAACCGGATCTTTAGGGAAGTTATCGGGATTTTCACCCATCACTTTATATTTACCATTATCGCTGGTTATTTCAACAGCGTAGTTCTTATCGATATTGAAAGTGAGCGGTTGCTCGGGAATGTTCTTCAATGAATCCATCAGGATCTTGGCCGGGATACAAACGCGACCGGTATCTTTCGCCTCAACCTCCAGCTGAATTTTCATTACTGTTTCCAGATCAGTAGCCACTACCGATAGTTGATTTTTTTGTACATCGAACAAAAAATCTTCCAGGATCGGCAGCACCGTATTGGCATTGATCACCCCGCTAATCTGTTGTAATTGTTTCAATAAAGCCGAAGATGAAACGATAAACTTCATATAACTGATTAAGATTTGAGCAAATATAGGGTTCTGACTGAATAAATTACCCGCTTTTTTTAAAACACGAAATCCACAAATATGCTATCTTGCTTTTCAACGGTATTGAAAAACCGGCCCCTGAAATGTGTACCGGGTGCCGTTTTCAAAAAACGCCACATTCCAAACCGCAGGAAGCATAAGCAGGTCGTCGGCGCCGTTTAACCATAAAAACGGCAAAATTCATTCAAATTACGACCGGAGTGGTTAAGCGGCTTTTCCATAATAAATGCTAAACGCCGAATGCAGAACGCTAAAAGCTGAATGCCGAACCAGGCGGCAGTCGCTATCTGATCAACGTACCGTTAGTTCAGAATGCTGTGTGGCCGAACATATCGAAAACTGATATATTAGTTACTGAAGATATAACCTGAAAGTAAAATACGATATTCCGCGGTTTAAGCGTTAATCCTTAAGCATTTATACAGGAACCTGATTTTGTATCTAAAACAATAAAACCTTATATGTTTGACAAACTGTTCGGACGAGGTAAAAAGAAACCTGACAACCCGGATATCTCTTTTGGCCGCTATTCTGATAATAACAAAACGGTGGAAAAAGTGCGCCGCTGGACCGATGCCGATAACCTGTTCAAACAACAGTCGTATTACGAAAGCATCGATGCCTTTTTTGATTACCTGGCCGATGATAATGAAGGCAATGTGGTGCTGCAGCGAAATAATGATAATGGCACTTTCCAGATCTATCAGGGTTCCAAGATCGTTCGCGGTGAATTTGACAAAGAAAGCCTGAAGGCCGAAATTACCCTGGCCCGGATGCCACAGGCCAGCGTACCGGTTATGCGCCGCCTGCTTGAAATGAATTTTAATCTCTACTACAGCCGCTACGCCCTCGATAACGACCGGTTGTGCATGCGGTTCGACAGCGATATAAAAGCAGCCAATCCCAATAAATTATACTACGGGTTAAAAGAACTGGCCATTAAAGCCGATAAACTCGACGACCTGCTGGTACAGGAGTTTGCAGCCCTGCAAACCGTAGATACAGAGCATATCATTACCATTCCCGATTCAGAGAAAGAAGTGAAATACAGGTTCATGGTGCGCTGGATAAACGAAGCCCTTGATTATATCGCCACACTGGATGCCGATAAGTTTTCGGGTGGAATTGCCTACCTGTTGCTTTCGCTGGCTTTCCGGATCGATTATTTGATTTGTCCAGACGGCAAATTGCTCAACGAACTCGAAAAGATCGTGGAGATCTATTACCGCAAGGATGAAAAACAAACCATGGAACGCAACCAGGGCATGATAGAAGGGTTCAAAAAGCTGCAGACCAAAACCAAAGAAGATGTTTATCCATTCCTGTTCAGGGCTAAACATACTTTCGCTATCGTGGTTCCGCAACACCATCAAACGGTGGCTGACGCCATTAACGCCGCGGCACAGAATGTGGTTTGGTACCGCGATAACAACTATCCAACGGTTGCCAATAATGTAATGGAATATGCCCTGTCGTTCAGCCAGTATTCTTACAGTTTGCCCAAACCGCTGAGTGATCTGATCCTGTTATTTATGCAGATCAATTACAGGGAATATTTTGAAGCGCTCGGATTTACCGTTCCGTATTACGACATCCTGGCCAATCAATTCAACCCCGAGGCTATTCGCCAACGGATAGATGAGATCATTGGGGCCTGGCAAAGTAAATATCCCAAATTGCAATTCAGGATAGATACACTTAAGTTCAACAGCCTGGTTGCGTTCAACAGCAGCTTCAGCACGGAGCTCACCGCTTTAAATTTCGATTCTAACTAAAACTATAATGTGAAGCTATAAATGTACCACACTTCATTTGCGCGCTTTGAGCCGCGTGGCACATTTTGAGCCGCAATAAAATATTTAAATCAATGGTTCAGGATATAATAGGGCAGTTTCATCCCGCCATCATTCAAATAGCTACGCAAACCGGTACCGGTACGGGGTTTTATTTAAAGGAATATGATGTTATTGTAACCAATGATCACGTGGTGCAGGACAATGCCGAAGTAACCATCGCCGGTAAAACTTTTGAAAAAACCTTATCACGCGTTTGGTATACCGATCGCAAGCATGACCTCGCCTTTTTACAGGGCCCGGCCAATGCAGAAATACCTGCTATTCGCCTGGGAAACTACGATGCGTTGAAAGACGGGGATGAAGTGCTGGCCATCGGCCACCCTTTCGGATTTAACTATTCCGCTACGCAGGGGGTTATTTCGAAGGTAGACCGTATTCGCGACGGATTGAAGTTCATCCAGATCGATGCGGCCATCAATCCCGGGAACAGCGGCGGCCCGCTAGTAAATTCCAGCGGTGAAGTAATTGGGGTGAATTCGTTCAAGGTGCAGGGTGGCGATAACCTTGGTTTTGCCTTACCGGTAAATTACCTGCGCACCGCGTTGCAATTGTATGCACCGCATAAAGGCACCAGCAGTACCCGCTGCCATAGCTGCGATTACCTGGTATTGCCTGAAAATATCGATTCGGAGAAGTATTGCCCGGCCTGTGGTACCGAGGTAAAACTGCCTGTAATGCCCGAGCAGGAAGTGGTGCCTACCGGTGTTGCCAAAACAATTGAAGATATCCTGAAAGAACTGGGGAAAGACATAAAACTTGCCCGCGAAGGTGTGAATCGCTGGGAAGTGCGTGAAGGCAGTGCGAAGATCAAGATCACTTACAATGCAGAAAACTATTTTGTGGTAGGCGATGCATATTTGTGTCAGCTTCCGCAGGATGCGCTAAAGATAAAACCGCTGTATCAGTTCCTGCTGCAGGAGAACTACCGCACCAATAGTTTGGTATTAAGCTGTCAGAACCAGAACATCGTATTGTCGTGCATCATGTACGACCTCGATATTACCAAAGACGGCGGCGTAAAGGTGTTTGACAACCTGTTCAAAAAAGCAGACTATTATGACGATCTGTTGAAGAATGAATTTGGATGTTTGGACCGGATTGAAGAATAGTAAATAGATATCTCAGGTGTGGCACTTTTTCTTCGGAGTGAACGATGTGTGCCACCCCTTTTTTGGATCAGCATGTTACAACGAAAGCAATTAACCAAAGAGCAGGCGTTACAGAAGCTGCGGCATTACTGTGCGTACCAGGAGCGAAGCCATGTAGAGGTGAAGGAAAAACTGTATTCTTTCGGGTTGCGCAGGCAAATGGTGGAAGAATCGATGGCGCAGTTGATAGAAGAAGATTACCTGAACGAAGAACGTTTTGCCATCCGGTTTGCCGGCGGAAAATTCCGTATGAAGCAATGGGGGCGGGTAAAAATTAAACATGAGCTGAAGCAAAAGCAGGTAAGTACATATTGCATCAACAAAGCCATGAAGGAGATCGATGAAGCGGATTATGAAAAAACGCTTGGCAAACTGGCCAAACAAAAATGGGGGTCGGTAAAAGGAGCGGGTGTGAACGGGTTCGTAAAAATGGCCAAAACAACCGATTATTTATTGCAGAAGGGGTATGAGCCGGAGTTGATCAGAAGGGCGGTGGCTGAGTTGAAGGAAGAGAAGAATGAATAATACTCAAGCCTTCCAGGTATCAGTGTTCCGCTTCCTGATAGTAAAATAAAAAGTTGAACCCTCCCCGGGTGTTGAATCAACCCATATTTTGCCATTGTGCAGCTCGGCTATTTTTTTACAGTGCGCCAGTCCAATGCCGGTTCCTTCATATTCATTCTTGGTATGCAGCCGTTGGAAGATTATGAAAATGCGTTCCCGGTATTTGTCTTCTATCCCAATTCCATTATCGGTTATTTTGAATTTCCAATATTCCTCTGCCGGCGTCGCCGATATGGAAATAACAGCCGGTTGGCCGGGTTTTCTGAACTTAATTGAATTGCTGATCAGGTTTTGAAACAACTGTTTCATTTCAGTGGCATATCCGGCAATTACCGGCAGCCTGTCGACATGTATAACCGCACCGCTTTCCTGTACCGCCATGGTAAGATCGTTCAATACCTGCTGAACAACCTGGTTGCAATCGATGGGTTCAAGAATGCGTTCGCGCCCCAACCTTGAATAATCGAGCAGGTCCTGCACCAGGCGCCGCATTCTGTCTGAAGCATCGGTAATATAGTTGATGTATTTGGTCACATTTTCGTCTGACTGGTCTTTATAATGCCGTTTCAGCAACTCAACAAAGCCCGATACGGTGCGTAGCGGTTCCTGCAGATCGTGTGAAGCCACATAAGCAAATTGTTCCAGTTCAATATTTTTTTGTTTGAGGTCTTCGGCATATTCTTTTTGCCTTATCTCAGCTTCCCGCTTTTCGGTAATGTCGCGAATAAATGCGCAAAAGAAATCGGTATCCTTTTGCCGCATTGGTATAATAGTTAATTCAATAGGAAATTCTTTGCCCTGGCGGTTAAGGGCGGTAATTTCGATCAGTTTGTTAATAACATTATGCTCGCGGGTGGTTAAATACCGTTTCAGGCCCTCTTCATGCAGTGCGCGGTATTGTTCGGGAATTATTGTGTCGGAAAGCCGGCAGCCTTTTACTTCAGGCTCAGTCCACCCAAAGATCTTTTCGGCCTGTGGGTTCCATACAGTAATACACCCTTCGGTGTCAATACAAATAATGGCATCGAGGGCAGAGTTCATGATGAGCCGGGTTGTTTCTTCGCTGGCACGTAAAATGGCTTCGGCTTTTTTTCTTTCACTTACATCGGTAATAAAAGCAACGGCCATTTTTTTCGTACCAAGTTTATAATAACCCAGGCTGATCTCTACCGGGAATGTTCGGCCATTTTTATCGCGGGCAAACAGGTCTTTGCCCAATCCCATGGGCCGCGCCTTTGGCGCTTTGAAATAATGTTGCCGGTGCTGGCGATGGATATCTCTTAAAGGTTCGGGAATTAATAACTCTATAGGTTTTCCGGCCAGTTCATCCCTGGTATAGCCAAATAGTTTTTCGGCATTGGGATTAACAAGATTGATATCACCGTTTTCATCTGTAACCAAAATGCTGATAGTAGCATGTTCAAATAAAGATTTGAATGCTTTTTCGTTTTCGAGCAGAATTTCATTTTGATCTTTCATAATAACTTTCCAAAAGTGTTAGCATGACTCCGGAAAAAAACGCGATATTATTTTTTGTATCACTTCGGGTTGAAGGGGTTTGTTTTCGAATCCTGAGATCTCGACATTTTGCTGCGCCGCCAGTTCATCATCGGGGTTTAAAGAAGTAGTGAGCATTACCATTACAATATTAGCTTTTTGGTTGGGCGGCAGCTTTTGGTAATGCTGCAGGAACTCCCAGCCATCCATACCCGGCATGTTGATATCGAGAAATATAAGATCGGGACGGGGATGCTGTTTACCGTTATCGAATGAACCCGTACCCGTTAAATATTCCAACGCTTCTATACCGCTGGTAACTACCTGAACATGATGCGCACAGCCCATTTCTTCAACAAGTAACTGGTTTAGGAAATTAGTTGGTTCATCATCGTCGATGAATAGAATGCACATAAGTTTTTGTTTCATTAGAAGAAATGCTTTTTTAAAACGAAACGTTACTAACCATTGCCCTATGGGCTTAACCAGACTAATTAACCAATTAAAAATGTTGCGCGGGGAATATTTGCGTCACAGGGTTGGGAAATTGAAACCATCGAACAGTAAATGAACCTGGAGCCTGAAGTGAAAACGATGGCAGTTGATTGAGGGTCAAATGCAAGCAACCGTCATGTATAAGTAAAAATAAGCATATTTCGTGTAAAGGCAATTGCTTTTTATTCCTGGTGAAGATAAAAAGAAAACCCCGTCCCGATAAAAATCGAGGCGGGGTAATTACTTAATTAAGGGATCCTTGGTAAACGTATTGGTTTTAACATCAGGATTGGACAGGTTTCACAAGGGTTGGATTCGGACGGTTTTTTCAACTATTGGATTCTGATAGTTTTCAAGGGAAATGGACCGGGTATTTCAGGAACTGGATATCGTTAACTGTTAACAACACAAAGATGCTACGCCGGTAAAGCATTTCAAACTATTTCGCGATGAAATTCCACCTGCTTTATATTTAACTTATATTAATTTACTGGCAAACCCCTAGATCACGCAGGGCGACAAACGCCGAATTCTACCAGTGGCTTTAGCGGGGCCAACACTTCCGCGTATACGCCGGCCAACACCGGCAATGATCATATAAAAACTTTTTAACTTAACCCCCCAACCTTCAAACGATGTAACCCGTAAAAACCAAATTGGGTAAGGGCAGATGTTTTATCTACACAAATTGCCATTTTGTCTAAATGTTGCAGGTATTAGGGTGTAACATGATAGGTTTTATAGCGTTTTTTGCCTAAATTGATACCTCCAGCCCTGAAAGACAACTAAAATGCCCGCTGTAGCGGTATTCTGGTACAATTATTTATGACAAAATAGCAATTACCGACACCGATTGTCGTCTCATTATAAACTAACGAAAACCAGATTTCAATGCTAAAGGACGAAGTTTTTAAGGAACAGACACTCAAACCGGCTGATTTTAAATTCAGTAAAAAAGTTGCAGATGTTTTCGACGACATGGTGAACCGGTCGGTGCCATTTTATGCCGAAATGCAACGGATGGTTGCGGAATTAGCTGCAAATCATGCACTTGACGGTACCAACGTGTATGACCTCGGCTGTTCAACGGGAACTTCATTTTTGTTGATGGATAAAACGATCTCAAAGGACGTACGGTTTGTTGGCATCGATGACTCTGCAGATATGCTTCAAAAATGCAAGAGCAAGCTGGACGACGGGGGTATCAGCCGCCCCTATGATCTTTGCGTTGGGGACCTGAATAACGGCGTAGAGATCAAAAATGCCTCCGTTGTGATCCTTTGTTTAACGCTTCAGTTCGTGCGGCCGCTGTACCGCGAAAAACTGCTCAAAAAAATTATTGACGGGTTGGTCGATAACGGTGTATTGATCATCGTTGAAAAAATTCTGGCCGAAGAAAGTCGGTTCAACCGCGATTTTATCGATTACTATTATAATTATAAAAGACGACAACATTATAGCGAAATGGAGATCTCACAAAAGCGCGAAGCGCTTGAAAATGTGCTGATCCCCTATAAATTAAGTGAGAACATATTGATCCTGCGTGAAGCCGGTTTTTCGCATTGTGAAATATTTTTCAAATGGTATAATTTCTCTGGCCTGATTGCCGTAAAAAATTAAAAGCATAAAATAAGAATGATCTCGATCGGTAATTTCTTTTTCCGGTACAGGAATTTTTTGTTCCTGTTCCTGTATCTGGCATTATTTATTCCCTCGCCTCCATTATTTTCTCCGGAACGTTTTGGTTCCGACTACTTTTTATGGCCGGTAATTTTCGGCCTGCTCATTACCGTAAGCGGCCAGCTCATAAGGGGAGCAACGATAGGACTGGCCTACATCATTCGTGGTGGTAAAGAAGGAAAAGTGTATGCAGAAGAACTGGTTACCGGCGGCATTTTCAATCACTGCCGTAACCCGTTGTACGTAGGAAACATTTTAATGTTGTGTGGAGTAGGCGTGTTGTCGAATTCCCTGTTGTATATAGCGGTGTTCATTCCTTTTTTTCTTTTTGTATACCAGGCTATCGTGCTTGCCGAAGAGAAATTCCTGCGCAACAAGTTTGGCGAACAATACGACCGCTACACAAAAGCCGTAAACCGCTGGCTGCCTGATTTAAATGGCATTTCTTCTACTTTTAACAGTATGCAATTCAGGTGGCGCCGCTGGATCCTGAAAGAATACAATACCCAATACATCTGGTTCACTGGCATTACCCTTATTTTATTATTCAAATACCCTGAAATTACCAATGGGGATACCAGACTGCGCAACATACTGCTGGCCATAATTCTTCCCCTGCTTGGTTTCGCGTATCTGTTTGTAAGGTATTTGAAGAAATCGGGGAAAATGAAGGAGTAGCCGGGCCCCTCATGGGGCGTAAATCACGCGCCAATGCTGAAGTTTCTTTCCTGTTTCACGATTAAATTTGCACCGGGAAGCACCCGTTTAACATGGCCAATGGATCAATTCATCGGCAAATGCGTCAATTGGTGCCATCCTTGCAGGAACGAGGGGCAAAACAATTGTAATTTAAATCGTAAACTGATGGAATGGAGGTATTTGCCGGCGATATAAAACCTTTAACGTACTCGCGAAAAGAAAGGGTTATTGCAGTCATACTGCTGCCACCCCTTGCGGTTCTACTGAACTTCGTAATTTTCGGAACCCAGTATTTCTCTTCGTTGGGAAACTTTCTTATCCCTACAGGTATAACCCTGTGCGTTATAGCCCTGGTATATGTTTGTTGTGGCATGGTGGGGGTAAGCCTGCGCAATCGCTTTCCCAAATACAGTCAAACTTTCAGGCGCATTACCATTAGTCTCGGCATTTACATTGCGCTCACAATAGCCGCGCTTAGCATTTTATTCTGGGGGTACGACTATATTGGCTTTATGGGTTACCAGATAAGCCTTACTAAATACGGTTTAATGCTGATCGCAGGCGCCTTCGGTAATCTTTTGGCTACCAGCCTCAACGAAGGAGCTGCCTTTTTTGAGCGCTGGCGCGAAGTGGTTGATGAAGCGGAACAACTGAAAAAAGAAAACCTGCAAAGCCAGCTCGAAGGCCTCAAAGGCCAGGTAAACCCGCACTTTCTGTTCAACAGCCTTAATTCACTTTCCTCTCTCATCAGCGATGATCCCGAAAAAGCCGAAAAGTTCCTCGATGAAATGAGCAAGGTATATCGTTACCTGTTACGCACCAATGAAGACGGGTTAACCACCCTGCAGGCCGAAATGGATTTTATATACTCCTATTTTCATTTGCTAAAAACCCGCTATGGCGACGGGCTTGAAATGAAAGCCGCCATTGAAGACCGCTTCCTCTGCTATATGATACCGCCGCTCACCCTTCAAATGCTGGTTGAAAATGCGGTAAAACACAATATGATCCTGAAAGACAACCCCTTACAGATCTTGCTTCTTACTACCAACAGTGGAAAGCTCATTGTAAGTAACAACCTGCAGCGGAAAGACAGGATGGTATCATCGAACAAAGTGGGACTGAGCAATATTGTGAAAAAATACCGGCTCATGAAACAGGAAGAGATCAGCGTTCGCGACGACGGAAAGGAATTTGCCGTTGTTGTGCCGCTTATTCACCCTTAAAAAACCACAACTCATCCACCGATCTGGCAATTCATGCCCGCCTGGTAAACGATGCTGCGCATGATTTGTAATTTGCATCTTCCACAAAAACACGGACATCATGAAAGTACTTATTATTGAAGACGAAGAACTGGCGGTAAAAAAGCTGCAAAAAACGTTGGCCAGTGTTGACGCCACTGCTGAAGTGGTAGGGGTGGCAGACAGTATCCGCAGTTCGGTAAGCTGGCTGCAGCAGAATCCTTCTCCCGACCTGATATTGATGGATATAGAGCTGGCAGATGGCCAGAGCTTCGAGATCTTCGATAGGGTAGAGGTGAAAAGCACGGTTATTTTTACCACCTCATACGACGAGTACGCCCTGAAAGCATTCAAGGTGAACAGCATCGATTATTTATTAAAGCCCATACAAAAGGAAGACCTGCATGCGGCGCTGGAAAAACTCAAAGGGCTGAAATCGCTCTATGCTAATAACACAGCCGCCCCTTCGCTCAATGTTGATAACCTGGTAAAAGAGTTGCAACAAAAACTGCAACCAAAAGAATACCGCAAACGCTTTTTGGTAAAACATGCCCAAAAACTGGTAAGTGTTGATGTTGAAGAGATCGCCTACTTCTACAGCGATGGCCGGCTGAACTTTTTCAAAACAACTGATAACCGCAAATTCATTGTTGATTATACCATGGATGACCTGGAAGATATGCTCGATCCCGATCAGTTCTTCCGTATCAGCCGTGCATTTTACGTTGCGGTAAACAGTATCGACCAGATCCATGATTATTTCGGCAATCGCTTATTACTGAATTTAAAACCCGTTGTTGATAAAGAAGCCATCGTTAGCCGCGAGAAGGTTACCGATTTTAAGAAGTGGATGGGGAAGTAGTTAATTTGCTAATGTGATAATTCAATACTTCGAAGTTTAGAGGCCCATTCATGTTTGCCGTTTCTCTTTTCACGACAACCAAAAGCAACAATGAGGACAAAATGATATTTATTTATTGATTCATAGTTAAACGTACAGTGGTTCCTGTATTGATCTCCGACTTCAATGTGAATTTGGCATCGATGGTGCCGGCGCGGCGGCGCATTTCGCTCAGGCCTCTCGACAATTCAATCAACTCCACATTAAATCCTTTGCCATCGTCGCGAATGCATAATGTTAGTGTAGGTTTTTTATACTGCAGGTTCACCTCAATGTATTTTGCCTGTGCATGCCGGGCAGCATTATTCACCGCTTCTTTGAAAATGCTCAGCATTTCATACCGCGTTTCCATCCGTAACCGCAGGTCCTTCGCCT
>CBIHPC010000180.1:0-12558 GCA_966211305.1 uncultured Niastella sp. | reverse complement strand
GCCCGCGGTAAGCTCACGTACAAAACACTGGGATCAGACCCGGTTATCATGAAATACCTGTATAATTATCTTACAGAAGAAACCTATGTGCCCATAAGCGTATTGGAAAAACCCGGTAAATGGTTCCTCTACCGCGCTGCACAACTGCACCTGCGTTTTGCAGAAGCGGCCAACCGCGATGGAAGACACCGCCTTGCCTACGCCATGGTGCACAATGGCATTAAATTTAATTACGATAATAATCCCAGCGGAGGCACAGCCCGCGATGTAACCAACACCCAGCAAACATTCGACGCCTACCCGTATAATTTCGATGCCCGCATGGGCGATTTTCCACATTACCGCGCTCCCTGGCATCGCAATGTGGGCATTCGCGGCAGGGCCCACCTGGTATCGGAACCCATTCCGGCATTGGCCGACAGCACCCTCACCATTGAAGATCGCATCATTAACGAAAGTGCACTGGAGTTAGCTTATGAAGGCTCCCGCTGGCAGGACCTTGTGCGCATGGCCATCAGAAGAAATGACGCCGGCGTACTTGCGAACCGTGTTGCCGCCAAATTCGAAAAGGCAGGCAATGCAGGTCTTGCAGCCAGTATTAAAGCAAAATTAATGGATCAGAACAACTGGTTCCTCCCATTCAAATGGAAATAAACGAAAGATAGTTGTAAGTTGTAAGTAATAAGTTTTAGGTCGGGTGAGCCAATGTATTAACTTATCACTCACAACTTATTACTTACAACTCAACGCTGTCAGTTTCAATGATCCGTACCCACTTTAAAACCTGTACTTCTTCTATTCAACAACCGGCCAACCTCCAGCATCCCATGTAAGCTCCTTTATAACCAGCTTCGACTTCCCATTATCCCTCGCATCATACCCATGATACACGATAAAATCCTTTCCATCAAAAGTATACACTGAGTTATGGCCGGCAGCCACCCAGTTAACGGTATCGCCCTGAATAACCAGCGAACCACCACCCTGCATCATGGGTATATTGTTTTTATCAACATACGGACCGGTCACTTTCTCGCTTCTGCCCACCACCACCTTATAATCGCTTTTCAGGCCGCGGCAGCAAAAATCAACCGAAACAAACAGGTAATAATATTTTCCTTTTTTGAACAGGAACGGCGCTTCGATGGCTGAATTGCCACCAATACTATCGGGTTTTGAAGGATCTTTCCGCCTGCCGGCGAGGTTATACCATTCTTCGGGTTGGGCAACCGAAATAAGATCAGGATTAAGTTTTACCAGCTTAAGTCCGTTCCAAAATGAACCGAAAGTAAGCCAGGGCGTTTTGTCATCATCGATGAACAGGTTGGGGTCTATGGCATTCCAGTCGTCGCGGTTGGGAACCGATTGAATAAGTTTGCCATGATCAACCCAACGGTAATCAGGTGAAGAAGGGTGTAATGTTTTATTGGTGGCCACGCCAATGCATGAGGTGTTTTTGCCAAATGCCGAAACGGAATAATACAGGTAATACAAACCGTTATGATAACTGATATCCGGCGCCCAAATATGTCCCCTGAATGCCGGCAGTTCCTTTACTACCCACTCAGCCGGTTTTGCAAATACCGGGTTCTCTTTTTTCCAGTTGACCCGGTTAACCGACGACCACACGGTTATGCCCATTCCGGTACAGAACATATAATACACACTATCCTGTTTTATCATTACGGGGTCATGCGCCGGAATGGGGTTGGTTTGGGCGGTTACTACAACGGGCAGTAAACTGGCGATGAGCCAATTGTAAATAAGAGTTCTCATTCGTTATACATTTCATATGAAGAAGACCTGCCAGAGCCTGCTACGACTCCTGACAGGTCTTTCTTATAACTTATTAACATGTTAACTCGTTAACCGGTTAACTCCCTACTCCACCACCAGCTTCTGCGTAATCACCTTTTCATCACTCATCACCCTCAACATATACACCCCTGCTGTTTGCGGCGCAGGCACCTGTATTACGTTCGATGATAGCTGCCGGTTGGCATATACAAGTTTACCATCACCACTGAAGATATAGGTTGTTATATACTTTCCCGTTGCGCCTGCACTGATGCTCAACCATCTTCCTTTACTCACCGGGTTGGGATAAATACCGTTACGGATCTCTTCCGTTACCAATGGCAGATCGTTCACCGCCTCGCGGGCGGTTGTGGTTGCTATCAGCCATTTCTGGCAATTGCAATCGGAGTAATCCTGTAACGATAACCGCGTACCTGCCGTAGTAGATGAACCGGCCACACTTACAATTCTTGCCCCCGATGCCGGGGTAAGCATATGCGAACCGTCACCCAGCCTTTCAATTTTAAACTTCTGGCAGTTGTTGTTCAGCCAGGCATAGAGTTGCATCTGCGTGCCTGCGCCTGTTCCGCAATTGACCACATCGGCGCTTAGCCCGCCGAGCGAATTGGTGATGCGGTAATAACCATTACCAACAGGTGTAAAATTCCATTTCTGGCAGTTCAGGTTACTCCAGGTTCCCTGTGCTATTCCCTGTGCCGATGCACCGGTACAGCCCCAGGCATCCCAAACCATATTGCTGTTCTTATTGGTAATGCGGTATAACCCGGCCGCTATCCAGTCGCGGGTAATGAACGGCCAGCCGCCGCTGAAACCCATATTGGCAATATCCAGTTTAGGGTTTCCATTATCGTTACCATCGTAATAATGCATGGAAACAAAGTTCGATCCGTTCTCGGTGAGCAAACCGAAATGGCCGGGCCCTATATATCTGCCCGATGCGCCCAGCGCTATGGAACCGCCGCCGTTCCGCATATCGGTGCCGTTCTTGTCGGTATAAGGCCCTGTTGGGCTCGCTGAGCGGCCCATCACCACGTAATAACTGCTGCTTGTGCCGTTGCAACAGGTGCCCCGGTTGGCAAACAGGTAATAGTAACTACCGTTCTTTACAATGCAGGGCGCTTCCCAGTCGGCCCCATTGCCGCCGGCAATGCGGGTAACCGATGCGCCGCTTTTTACTTTACCGGTAGTTGCATCGAGCTCAACAACGCCAATACCGCCATGCCACGAACCATACGACATGTATACTCTTCCATCGGAATTCCTGAAGATAGCGGGATCGATGGCGTTGATATCGGAAGCCGCAGAAGAAGAAACAACCCTGCCCAGGTCGGTCCATACGTAGGCAGAAGAGTTCTGATCGAGCGTTGGCGAAGTAGCCACGCCTATGGCAGATACGGAGGAACCAAATGTAGAACAGGAATAATACAGGTAATACTTCCCGTTCATATAAATGCAATCGGGCGCCCAGAAGGTACCATTGAAACCCGGCACATAGGAGTTGATCCACGAAGGCCAGGTTCCAATGGGAAAAACTGTTTTTGGCCCGGACGTCCAGTGGAACAGGTTGGTTGAATACGCGGCATAAATGCCGTTCCCTGTTGTGAACATCCAGTATTTGCTTCCATCTTTAATAAGTGTTGACGGGTCGTGCGACTGATAAGCGCCACCAAGCGCTTTTACCTGTTCGGGTTGCATACATAACAGCATTCCCCAAACAAGGAGATAAGGTATTCTATTTTTCATATCAGGCAAGTTTTGAATGGTTAAAAAAACGTCATTCCAACTTTACCCGCAGCACGCTGAATGAATAAGGTGAATTATTGAGTTGTATTTTTTTACCTTTTATTGCAATCGTTGATTCAACAGGTGCTACGTTGGTTGGACTGTCGAATGTATTCAAAGCGGTAAGCTCCGACTGCATCACGGTCAGTTTTCCTTTGGCGGCGATCCTTTTAACGCCATTCAGCTGCAGGGTATTGACCTGTGGCTTGTCAGATGCATTTACCACTTTAATGATCAGCTCATTGGTAGCAGCATCGATACAGGCCGAAGCATAGAGGCTGTCCTGCCCCGCTACCACATCGTTGTTCAATGTAATGGGTACTACTTTGGAACCTTTGTTCAGGGAGAATAATTTTTGTACATGATAATCGGGCGTTCCATATGATTGCAGGTTGTTCACCCAAATAAGATCGGGCGCCCACTGCCAGCCATCGATATGTGCGAACAGCGGCGCATATGAAGCCATTTGCACCACATCGGCGTTGCGTTCCAGGCCGGTCATAAAAGCCGCTTCTGAGATCGCGGCCAGCCAGGTATTGCGGTTGCCGCCGGCGGTTTTATCTACATGCGATGCATACTCGCCGCCAAATATTTTGGAGCCGTTGCGCGGATAGTTGTCGTATCGTCTTGCGTTTTGAAAAAAGAACTCGGGTTTGCGATAATAATGTTCGTCTATAAAGTCTGCATTCATCTTGCGCAGTTCTCCATTCAGGTAATCGAAACGTTCGCCATTGGGATCGGTGCCTGAACTGCAGATCAGTTTGATGGCGGGATATTTTGCTTTGATGGCTGTTTGAAACGCTTTCAACCGTTCAATATATTGCGGTCCCCAGTTCTCATTGCCTATGCCCATCATCTTCAGGTTGAAGGGAGCGGGATGGCCCATATCGGCGCGTACCTTGCCCCATTTGGTGTTTACATCGCCATTGGCAAATTCAACAAGATCGAGCGCATCCTGTATGTACGGGTCCAGCGCCTGCAAAGGCACTACTTCGGCAGAATTGAACTGGCAGGCCATGCCGCAGTTAAGGATCGGCAATGGCTCGGCGCCAATATCTTCGGCCAGTTGAAAGTATTCAAAGAAACCAAGACCAAAGGTTTGGAAATAATCGGGCGCCGCGCGGTGCGGGAACTCGATATTCCAGCGGTTCATAATGAGCTGCCGTTCTTCTATCGGTCCTACGGTATTCTTCCATTGATAACGGTTCGAAAGATCGAAGCCTTCCACGATACAGCCGCCGGGGAAACGCATGAAACCGGGTTTCATATCGGCCAGCAATTGTATCATATCGGCGCGCATCCCGCCGGGGCGGTTCTTCCAGGTATCGCCGGGAAACAGGGAGATCATATCGAGGTCTACGGCGCCATTGCCTTCGAACCAGAGATTCATTTTCCCTTTCATCACGGTTTCCCGGGCATGAAAGCTTACGGCCGCTTTGTGCCAGTTGTCGCCGGCTTCGGTCAGCGAAAGCACCGTATCGCCAATCACGTTCTTTGAAGTATCAATAAGTTCGATATGCAACTTCGTATGTGCCTGTGGTTGACGATACATGATGGAGAAATCGTACCGTACGCCTTTTTTTATGCCCATACCGCGGAAACCTTCGTTGGTCAATCCCAGATCGCCTTTAGAAGCATTGTTCATGGTAACACGCAGGAAACGGGGGTTGCGGGTGTTTTCTTCCGACCGGTTGATCACCAGCATTTCGCCTTCCACAAACTTTTTGCGGTTCACCGCCCAGCCCATCATCGGTTTGAAGAACTCGAACGAGCGGTTCTTTACCAGTTCGGCGTAAATGCCGCCGTCGGCACCGAGGTTGATATCTTCAAAAAACACCCCCCACATGGTAGGCTGTACGGATGCCCCGGGTTGATTCGCCTTTACAATGAGTGTGTGGTTCTGCTGCGAAAAAGATAGCTTGCTTAATGCTATCGTTGCCAGTAATACAATCGCTAATCGTTTTTTCATTCTATTTTAGTTCTTAGTTTTTGTGTTGTGAACCGGTAAACTGCCAACTATTGATCAGCCTGCTGCACATAAGCTCTCTATCAACGTCATCACCTGTATCAACTTTTCAGCTACTAGTCAATTAGTCAACCTACTTCTTCTTCCCCCAAATCCCCGTTCCAACGTTATTCAATCCCGTAAACACCAATGTAGTACTTTTCTTATTCTCCCAGTCACGTTCTCTTGAAACATACACTTTATCGGTGAATGCTCCATTGTTCCATTTTAATTCCAGCCAGGGTGTGCTGAACGTCCACGCATTGGCGGCGCTGCCGTTGATCTTTCCGTCGGCGTTCAGTGTTATGGTAGTAGCCTCCTGCCAATCGGCGTTTACCTGCTCCGCTGAATAGCCCGGCACCACTTTGTAACCCAGCACGATCTGCTCCCAATCGCCCGTGAGCTCGTTTTGTGCTATGCTGCTTTGCGCAACATTGGCATAGCGTTCGGGCGATACAACGGGCCAGCCGTCGGTGGTCCAGAATATTTTGCGCACATGCAGGTTCATATAATGTTTATCAACCGATGGCCTGCCCTGGTGCGCCATATAATACTGACCGCCTTCTTCAAAAACAGCGCAATGCGCCACCCCCTGCCAGCCGCCATGCCCCTGAAACCGGTACGGTGCAATGATCATAGGCACATTATCTTCTTCTGTGTTCAGATCCTTTCCGTTGTAATCAAGGAACGGCCCCTGTGGTGAAGTTGACCGTCCTACCCGTACATTGTATTTTGTTTCCAGCCAGTCGTAGGCAATGAAGAGATAGTATTTGTTCTGCGCACTATTGTAAATGACCTCGGGCCCTTCAATATTCCCGTTCACCACTCCACCGGTAAAACCTCGCTGGGCAATGCGTTTCCCCTTATCACCGCCGGTAGCGGCCAAACCGGTGCCTGCATTCAGCTTCAGCACATAGATACCATCGAAAGCCGAACCGTAATACATCCAGTGCTCTCCCTGTGGGGTAACCACCACCGTTGGGTCAATGGCATTGGTTTGTACATTAGGAAAATCATTTCTCGATGTTACCACCAGCCCCTGCTCGGTCCAGGGTCCTTCCGGTGCGGTGGCGGTGGCCAGCCCGATAACGCTTAAACGCAGGGTGGGGCTCGAAAGAGAATAGTACAGGCGATACTGGTTGTTCACCTTCATTACATAGGGCGCCCACAATGATTGAAAAGGCGTACCGCCCGCCTGTGTTATAAAATGAGCGCCCATTGCAGGTAATGCACCAAAAGCCCAGCCCACAAACTGCCATTGTATAAGATCTTTCGATCTTCTTATCTGTATGCCGGGTTTTACGGTGGTGCCATAAGCCACATCGGTGCTGAAGCAATAATAATATTCGCCGCTTTTCACCATCGACGGATCGTGCACATTGTGCGGGCCCCATTGGGTGTGGTAAGTAAAGGGCGCTATGGAAGCGTAGGTATCTGTAATGGAATTGATGTCGAATGCCGGTGCCGGCGGCGGTGTACCGGGATCCACCGGTTCCGGATCAACAGTTTTCTTCTGACAACCGGCCACCACAATGACTGCCATCGCAATCAGTAATCGTATGTAACGTACGGGAATATACATGCAAACAATCGGTTAATGACAGTAAACCGTGCCGGGCAGCGGAAATTGTCACCGGCACAATTATAAATATTAATTCGTTATTGAACAAACCCGGGTAATGGTGGGTCACCCTTCAGGTGTGGCTCACCCGCAAATTCGCAAGCCATCGTGTTAAGGGTGAGCCCATTTTGAAAGTGGCCCACCCCACACTTTAATAGCCCGCATTCTGTTTCAGGTTTTTGTTCACGTCTATTTCCGCCTGCGGAATGGAGAAGAATTCCCTTCCCGGCACATAACTGTTGAACTCCGGATCATGCGATTTGAGCTCTGCCAGCCTGGTGGGGTTCTGCAACCAGCCCCAGCGGCGGATATCATCGAACCGGTGCCCTTCGAGGGCAAATTCCAAAGCGCGTTCATGGGCGATGCGCTCGCGCATATTCTCTTTCGATAAACCGGCAAACTCCGCTTCCCTGTCGGGCAGGTTGGCCCGGTTGCGCACACGCTGGATCTGTTTGGCGCATTCAGCCCTGTTGTCAAGCTCGTTCTGGCATTCGGCATACATCAGCAGTACATCGGCAAAACGCATTAACCGTTCATTGATGCCTGAACGCCAGTCTTTTTCATCGGGCACATTACCACCGCCATTGCCGTATTTCTTTACCCCCAGTTTACCCGGCTCGGCAGCGTAAACGGTTTGAAAGGATTGACCGTACAGCGTACAACCGGGATAATTGTAATAGATCGTTGCCTTCAGGCGGGGATCGTCTTCATTGGTTATTGTTTTTTCCTTTTTGAATTCATCAACGATCCATTGGGTGGGCGCCGCATCGTTCCAGCCAAATGGCGCCGGTGCGAACGTAATGGCGCGCGCGGTTGTTTTACTCCAGTCTGCCGCCGGTGAGCTCACCCACCCTAAAGTAATGCCGCCTGCGTCGCGGCTGAACTGAATTTCAAAGATGGATTCCCTGTTATTCTCATTTGCTTCTGTGAAATTATCGCCATAATTGGCCATGAGGTCGTAACTGCCCATGTCCATCACTTCTTTGAACTTTGCTGAAGCCAGTTCATATTTTTTATTGAACAGATAGCTTTTACCAAGGAATGCCAGCGCTGCGCCTTTTGTTGCGCGGCCGAGATCGGCGCCGCTGTAGGAAGCCGGCAATAGTTTCGAAGCTTCGTCAAAATCGCTGTATACATGGTTCCATACATCTTCGGGTGATGCCTGGGCAGGAAAGTATTCCGATGAATTCTCATAGAACTTCGTCACCAGCGGTATATTATTGAAGAAGGTTACCAGGTAATAATAATTCAGGCCGCGCAGAAACAGCGCTTCGCCCCGCAACCGATTCTTCAACTCCTGGTCTTTAAATGGTACCTTATCGATATTGCTCAACACAAAATTAGAACGGGTTACCCCACCGTAAAATGCGATCCACAACCATTGCTGCATAATGGTATTATTGAACAGCTTGAAGGAGCCGGTGTTCGATAATACGTCCCACGGACTGGGGCTCATCATATCATCGCCGCGCAGATCGAGGGCGCATTGCGCAAATCGTAAAAAGGTGCCGTCATAATATAATGACTGATAAACAGCATTCACCGCCATCAATGCATCATTGTCGTTCTTCCAGAATGTTGCGGTTGTTTGCTGATTGGGATTCGTTAACTCGAGGTAATCTTTACCACACGACATCCCGGTAACAGCCACAATGGTAGTCAATACTATTTTTTTGATGTTCATTGCATTCAGTTTTGAAGTTCTTTGTTTACGTTTCACAGTTTGCAGTTCCGCGTTAAGCTTTTTGCGTTCTGCATTAAGCGTTAGGCGTTCACCGTTCAGCGTCCTCACAACCCAAGTTGCAGGCCAAAAAGAAATGACCGTGGATTAGGTAATCCACCCGCTTCATTGGCGGTAAATGGCCGGTTAGGGTACGACCCGTTATCGATTGCCCGGTCGAACAAACCATTGTTATTGGCAAAGTCGGGATCGAACCCTGTATAGTTTGTAAATGTGACCAGGTTTTGTGCTGTGGCATATATTCTCAGGTTCGACAGGTGCGCCTTTTTAAGCAGATCCTGTGGAAACGTATACCCTATCTGTAATGTGGTTATCCGAAAAAAGCTGCCGTTCTCGAGCCATCGGGCAGATGCACGGCCGTTTTTATTGGGATCGAACATCACCACGCGGGGCACATCGGTATTGGTGTTGGTGGGTGTCCAGCGGTTAAGCAGCCTGGTGCCATAGTTATCCCAACCGGCGCCACTCTCAATACCAGCCCGGATGCTGTTGAAGATCATATTGCCTGAAACCCCTGAACCAACTACCGACAGGTCGAATTGTTTATACGATACGGCGGCATTGAAACCGTAATACAATTTTGGAATGGCCCTGCCGAGGTAAGTACGGTCATCATCATCGATCTTTCCATCGGGTGTTCCTGTCAGTTTTCCACCGGCATCGCGGCCATTGATGTCTTTGAACCTGTAGTCGCCGGGCCGGGTCAATTCCTCCTGATACCGTTTAATGGGCGACCTGGCATTTAAGGCGTCGATCTCTGCCTGGTTCTGGAAAATTCCGTCAATCACCCAGCCATACAACTCTCCTACTTCACGCCCCACTTCCGTTTTGGTTATGTTACCATAACCATAAATGGGATTGTTACCATAACCCAGCGCCAGCACCTTATTTTTAAGGGTCGACATGTTCGCATTTATGTTATAAGTGAAATCTCCTTTTCTGTCGTTGTAGCCCAACTGGAATTCAAAACCGGTGTTCTGAATGGAAGCGCCATTGATAAAAGGTGATTCCCCGGGATATACGCCTGTTGAACCCGGTATCTGCACCCGCAACAGAATGTCTTTACCGGTATTACGGTAATACTCGGCGGAGACGGTGATTTTTTTGAAAAGCGCTATATCCAAACCGATATTCCGGCTGATCATGGTTTCCCATTTGATATCGGGCACCGGGAAAGTGGTTTGCGTGGCGCCTAATGCCAGCTGATTGCCAAACACGGCATGTGCATAGGAATTGATAAAAGCCTGGTATTGGTAGTCGCCTATTTCCTGGTTACCGAGCTCGCCATAAGAAGCACGAAGCTTTAGCTGGTTTACATACGAAGGTAAAACGGTTTGAAGCCAATGCTCATTATGCAGCTTCCACGCCAACGCAATTGAAGGAAAATTCCCCCAACGGTTCTGCGGCGCAAACCTCGACGAACCATCACGGCGCAGCGTAGCCGTTAACAGGTATTTGTCGTCGTAGATGTAGTTCAACCGGCCGAAATAAGAACTTAACCGGCTTTTAAACAGATCGCCGGTTGCGGTGATACCCGAGGTGCCATTGCTCAAAACCGGAAAATAAGGTTGGGTAAATCCTTCGGCATGAGCGAACGACCGCGATAAATTGCTTTCCAAAGTCGATTGTCCGGCCAATGCGTTTATTGAATGCCGGCCAATGATCTTTTCGAAAGTGAGGGTATTTTCAATGGTGCCGGTATTACCCGAACCGCGCCAGTCGTTCAGTTTGGCAATGTTGTTTACATAGAACCAGCCGAGGTCGTGTATGGGCTTAAAGTTGAAATCGCGCCAGTCGGTTCTTTCATAACCCAGGCTTAATTTATATTTCAACCCTTTAAAGAACTCATACTCGCCATACGCATTACCTATGAAGCGAAAGCGTTCCGTTTTACTGTCCAGCACGTTGTTGAAGCCGATTGCGTTTGCGGTATAGGATCCGTGTATTGTCTGGCTGGCGCTGCTGAAACCGTCGCGGGTAGTTGAATCGTATACCGGCAGCGTGGGTATGGCATTGACGATATACCCCAGGATATTACCGTCGTGCAGGAAGGTCATGAACCGCTGATCGATCTTTGAATAACTGAACGATTCTCCAAACTTAAAGCGGCCCTGTCTGAAATCGGTATTGATACGAAATGAATAACGTTGATAGGATGGTCCTTTCCCGGCTACCGTTCCGGTATGATCGAAGTAGTTGACGGAGATATAATATTTAGCGGCGTCCGATCCGCCCGAAATACCTATTGTATGCTCCTGTATCTTACCTGTTTTGAAAGCTTCTTCCTGCCAGTTGGTATTTATATTCTTCACAAACAATGGTGAACCGGGATCGTTTGCCGGCTTTATCAGTTCTGCCGGCCGGGCATTGGCGCTGGCTTCGTTCACCAGTTCCTGGTATTGCTGGGTGTTGGCCACATCATATCTTTTTACGATATTCTGTACGCCATAATAGCCATTATAATCAAGTTTGAATTTGCCCGTTTTACCGCGTTTGGTAGTAATGATGATCACGCCGTTGGCAGCACGCGATCCGTAAATCGCCGCCGCCGATCCGTCTTTCAATACCTGTATGGTTTCAACGTCTGAAATAACCAGGTCATTCACGGGGGCCTGTACGCCATCGATGATATACAGTGGATTATTATTGGAGAAATTACCTATACCCCGTATTTTAATAGCGGGAGCAGCGCCGGGCTGTCCGCCACTGGTAACGCTTACCCCGGCCACCTGGCCCTGCATGGCTTTCAGTACATCGTTGGTAGGCATCTTATTCAATAGTTTTGCGTCAACGGTGCTGATAGAGCCGGTAAGATCTTTTTTACGTTGCGTTCCATAACCTATCACGATCACCTCTTCCTGCTCTGTAACATTTCTTTTTAATTGTACGTTTATTTCCGCCCGGCCCGAAATGGCCACTTCAGTGAGTTGCATATCAACCGATGAAAACACCAGCGATGCAGTGCCATCCGGCACCTCCAGTTTAAAATATCCTTTATCATTGGTAATGGTGCCTATGGCATTGTTGCCTTTCACATACACCGATACGCCCGCGAGGGGCGTACCCGTTTCGTTGGTAACAATGCCGCTTACTGAAAAAACGGCCATACCGCTAATGTCTTTTGAAACAATGATCACCTCTTTGTCGACCAGGTTGAACTTCAAACCGGTTTCAGCAAGGGCCGTTTTCAATACATAAGAAACGGGCGTTTCTTTTACTGAAATGGTTACCAGGAAGTCGCGGGGCAATATGTCGTTGCTGTAGGCAAACCGGTACTCGGTCACCTTTTCAATGCTTTTAAATAATTGCGGTATAGATGCATTTCTCAACGACAAGGTTACTTTCTCTTCCTGTGAAAGTCCTTTCGCCGATACATGCAGGCAACCGATAATAAGTAAAGCAGTCGTTAGTTTCATAATCCTTACAGCTTTGGCCGATGCCGTGTAAAGCAAGGTATCCACCTTTGGCGGATGAAATTTTTTCATACCTTTAGAATGTTTAAAGATGAATAATGGAAACAGGCCAATACTTCGACGTTAACCTGTTTCGGCTTTAAGCAGGGGAATGTTGCCGCATTCCCCTATTTATTTT
>CBIHPC010000179.1:0-12559 GCA_966211305.1 uncultured Niastella sp. | reverse complement strand
TTTTTCGAAATTACATTATTTCTTATTCCATTACCACTTTTACATCGACTATTCCACGTTTTTCATTACTCTTACCCAACTCACATTATATACTTTCACTTATCATATAGGGATTTCCGCAAAACTAATCGCCCCATACTCTTGTGCCCTCACTGCAATTGGCGCAAATGTCAATATTTTTTCGCCCCAGCAGCACCTGTTCCCGAAATCGTTTATACTTATCGTTATGCCAAACCTCTTTAAAGCTTTTTCCCTTCAGGTCGCCCAGCGGATGTTGGGCGTCTTTATCAAAACAGCAGGGCACTACCAATCCATCCCAGCTTATAACCGTTGCATGCCATAACCGCCAGCAATGGTTACTGAGGGCATTCTTTATTTCCATTTCCCCCTGTTTGTTGCGGCGGTATCGGCTGAACCGGCTAATGGTCGGTATCAGTTTATTGGGGTCGTTCCCGTAATCGTATACCTGGGCTGTTTTAAACCGCACTTCATCTACCCCAATTTCTTTAGCCAGCCGCTTTACGTCTTCTATCTGATGCTCGTTCGGTTTTACAACCAGGAACTGGAAAAACACGAACGGCGTTTTACTCTTTAATTCCTTTTTCCACTTAACTATATTCTTTGCCCCTTCCAGTACCTTATGCAATTTTCCGCCCACCCTGTATTGCTGATAAACATCCTGGGTAGTTCCGTCGATTGAAATGATCAGCCTGTCTAACCCGCTTTCTACCGTTTTACGGGCATTTTCTTCAGTAAGGTAATGCGCATTGGTTGACGTGGCAGTATATATACCCTTCTCCGATGCATATTTTACCATATCAAGAAAAGTCGGGTTCAGATACGGTTCGCCCTGGAAATAAAATACCAGGTACAACAGGTCCCGCGACAACTGATCGATCGTCTGTCGAAAAAAATCATTTTGTAACATCCCGGTGGGGCGGGTAAACGCCCGTAAACCACTGGGACATTCCGGACAGCGTAAATTGCAAGAAGTGGTAGGCTCGAAAGAAATAGAGATCGGGTAACCCCATTGAACAGGTTTGCCGGTGATCTTACTTATATAATAACTACTTAAAACCTTACCAGCATTCCATGCCCGGCGGGGTGTTAACCTTGAAATTAAATTGAAACTATCGTGCCAGTTAATTGCGGGCATAGAAGTGTAAAATTAGGGTTCGGCGGCTTAAAGACAATGTTTTATGTACGGTTACGTTTAAAAGAGTTAAATTTTTCCACTTCAACAGATTATATCATCGCTTTGTTTAAGCGCTCCAATATATTTGTAAACCCTTATGGCAAATAAAAAAAAGGTAGCCATTGTTTGGAAGATCGCCGTTAGCCTGATCGTAGCAGCAACCATTTTCATGCTGGTATTCAGGGCGTATGAATGGTGGCAGGAACGAAGAGCTCATTTTACCCGGTATGAAGCATTTGGCATTGAAATTCCGACCCGTTATGCAATTCATGGCATCGATGTAAGCCGCTACCAGGAAACTATCGACTGGGAAAGTGTAAAATCGATGAATGTAGAAGGCGTAAAAATGGGTTTTACCTTCATAAAGGCTACAGAAGGCGTTGAAAGCCAGGACCGCTTTTTCAAACGGAACTGGAAAAGAGCCAAAGAGGCCGGTATGGCCCGCGGCGCCTATCATTTTTTTATAGCTACCAAAAACGGAAAAGCACAGGCAGAGCATTTCATTAAAACGGTTGAACTGCGACCCGGCGACCTGCCGCCCGTGCTCGATGTGGAAGCCACCTACGGCGTACCCTGGAAAAAAGTACGCGAAAGAGTGAAGGAATGGCTTGCAACGGTTGAAAACTACTACGGGGTTAAACCCATCATATACGCCAATGTTGATTTTTACCAGCAGGTGCTGAAAGATGAATTCGACGACTATCCTTTATGGGTAGCGCATTACCTGCAGAAAGAAAAACCCCGTATTTACCGCGACTGGCAATTCTGGCAATACAGTGAGCAGGGCCATGTTAACGGTATCTTCTGTAAAGTTGATTTCAACGCTTTTAGCGGTGATTCTGCCGATTTCAAGAATTTACTGATCAATTAACGGAAAAGCATGTGCCCGTTGAACCAATTTGCCTTCACAAAATGTAATTTTATCGGGGCTTTATTGGCTTCTGCTTTCGTAAAAGCGGGTACATGGGCATGTTTTTCAGACTTTCTTCTGTTTTGATATTGTGTTGATTTTCTACAATCACTTATAATTTTTCCAGTATGAGCATGATGGAAGATGATGTTAAGGATTTTTTGAAGCGGATCGTTTGGACGGTTTCGTCGGGGTTCTTATGGCTTACCATCACGCTGGGCATAGGCGCGTACAATGATCTGCTGGTGCCTAACCCAGGTATCAGCATAGGCAATATTATCTTCTACATCTGGGGCGCGGGCAGCCTTGCGGCGCTAATCTATATGTATACACGCATCTGGAAGAAAAAATTTCCGCACGGGTAGAATACAGCTTAAAGCTGAAAGGCAAAAGCCTAAAGCAAGACTTGTTGCCTCGATGCCCTGATGCCCCGTTCCCTTGTTCTCTTAAAATCTTGTAGCCGGACAACCAACTTTTTTATCTCTATGGTAGGTTGGTAACCCTGCTATGCGCCTGTAGGTATCAAAGAACACTCCGCGAACAGTAACGGTAAGGGCCATGTAATAATAACCGTCTTTTACACCTGAACCGCCACGGGGTGTTTTGGCTGCAGGATATGCACCAGCGCCAACCTCATCGCCACGGTAAGCCAGGTCAACAGCCGTTTGCCCTTTTGCGGCAAGCAACGCACCCTGATCGGCATATTCGGTACTTACATCATCGAGGTGATCGGTAAATAATTTGCGATAACCCATTTCCAGTCCAACCCGCAGGTCTTCACTGATCACATACGTAGCGCCAACGCCCAGTGGAATATTCAATTGGGTCAGTTTATATTCTTTCACCCCGGGTATTACGCCCTGCCCTTCAGTGCTGAGGGGTTTCAGGAAAGTTTTTGCGCCATCGGCATTGCGGGTGAACGGATTAAAATGGTATACACCCAAACCGGCATAGATATAGGGCGTGAACCACGAGTTGTTCAGGCTTAAAATATTGTATTGCATGCCCAGTTCCCATTCAAACAGCCGGGTTTGAAAGTTCAGGTTGCGCGCTTTCATACTGGCGGTACCTTTTTTATCGTCGCCCTGCAGGGAAGTAAGCGTGAAATAGGTACGGGCGGTAAAATGTTCCGACAGGTCGTATTGGGCGCCCAATGAGCCCAGGAATTTGGCTTGTTTTAAAGTGATGTTCTTCGATTGCAGATCACCCTGATAGTTGGCAATACCCACACGGGCCGAAAAATGGAAATTCTGAGCGGTTGTTGCCAGGGGCCAGCAACATAAGAGCATGATAATCTTTCTCATTAATATTCAATTAGGATATAATCTGTTCAGGCGCACAAATCTACGGTTGGGTTGACACCCTTAAACGGTTTGACAGTCATTTTATTACCCATCCGCGATCGTGAATCGTCAATCGTGAATGGCTCGCGCTAACGGACCTTATAACTATTTACGCCTGAATAAAAAGGCCATAACGGGTTGGTGAATCAAAAATTAGTTTTAAAGTTTAAGCATGGAGATTTTTCGCAGGCAGGCAGTACAGTGAGGCCGCCACAGCTTTGAAGCCACTGACGATTGCCGATTCACGATTGACGGCTTGCTATTGCTTCGCATCCAGGATCACCGGCGTATTTCCTCTGCCCATGATCACCATTTTGGCATTGCCCGAGGCCGCCAGGTCCTTCATGGCCTTTATTTGCTCATACTGCAACTGGCGGTCGGTAAGGCTTTCATTGATGATACGCTGGTAGTCGGAGATCCCTTGCGCTTCTACGCGTTTGCGTTCTGCCTCCTGCCGTTCCTTGGCCAGCACAAACTGCATTTTCTGCGCATCCTGTTCGGCGGTGATCTTTTGTTCAATGGCCGTTTTAACCATTTGCGGTAGTGTTATATTGCGCACCAGCAATTGTTCAAGTACCAGGCCGCGGCTTTTGAAATCGGTTTCGATACTTTTAAAAATGCGGGCCTGGAATTCGTCGCGTTTCGAAGAATACAATGATACCGCTTCGTAGTAAACGGCATTATCGCGGATTTTGGTGCGGGTAAGCGGGCGAACGACCTTGTCGGTATAATTCAACCCAATTTCGCGAACGATATTGGGGGCATCGGCAGGCAATACCCTGTACAACACCGTGAGATCGATAATAACTTCAAGCCCATCGGCGGTAAGGGCGCGAATGGCGTCATCGCTCGATTTCTGGCCTTCATCATGCACGCCGCTCATTGTGTAGTTCTGGGTTTTAACATCCATTTCTTCCACTACAAGTAAAGGATTTATAAAGTGCAACCCACTGCTTAATACATCATTCTGCACCTTACCGAAGAGTTTTTTTACACCCACTTCACCAGCTTCAATCTGGATAATGCAGGAAATAAGGATGCCAATCAGAATAATTATACCGCCGATGATACGAAGGGGGAAGGAAAAACGCCTGTACCTGTAATTCCATTCGCTATTGCGAACTATCGCCAGTCCAAGAAGAAATACGATAATCCCGATAATTATAAGAGCCATAATTGTATGGTTTAAGTTCGCCCAATATGCCCGCCATCGATGATGGTTGTCATAACGGTGCAAACGAGGTTAAAATGATAAGCAGGTACTGCGCATTGAAAAGTGATCGCCAGGGTTCCCCCTGTTATCGCATTATCAAATTATCACATCAACTGCTATGGTCAGCGATTATTACCCAGCTTCCATCTACCTTTCTGAAAAGCAGATCGTAGTGGCCACCCACATCGCCAATTGTTCTTTTCAAGTGCCATTTCCCAACAACATAATAGTAATCGCTGGAGAGGTGTTGTACTTTAACGAGGTCAAAAGACAGGATACCCATTGCTTCGGCACTGCCGTAATTCTTTTTGTAATTCATTAGTGTATTCTGGTACCCATACGTTACCCCGTTTTTGCCAATAAACATTAAAGAGTCGTGTTTCCAATACCCTTTCATGAATTCTTCAATATTTCCGGCGTTCCAGGCAAGGGTTTGATCGCTTAGTATTTTGCGAATGGCCAGTTCATCTTTGTCCTGCGCCCGGGTTTGCTGTAACAAGAAAAAGGCAAGAATAAACAGAGGCAAACTTCTCATAATATGTGTAGTTTGTTTAAAGTTAAGCAATAAAAAAAACCCGGAAGCAGTAAACTGTCTCCGGGTTTCCTATCTATGTAAGATAGCATTTTACAACTTCAGCTTCTTCATATACACCGCATCTGCCGCAGCGCTTTTCAGCGGCGTGCTGTTATCATAACGCTCCTGCTCAACGATGAAATATTCCATACCTTTTGAGGTACTGGCTTTCAGGATCTTTTTGAAATCGATATTACCTACCCCCAGATCGATCGATGCATCATGATCGCCGGCAGCGGCATCTTTTTTCCTGTCTTTCACATGGCACAGTTTCCAGCGGCCGGGATATTTATCCAGCCAGGCAACAGGGTCTGCACCGGCGGTTACCACCCAGTAAATATCCATTTCAAAATCAACAGTGTCTTTGTTGGTGTTTTGCATCAATATATCCTGTGGTAACTGGCCTTCCATTGTCTCAAAGCTGTAGCCATGGTTATGATAGGCGAACTTCAATCCGTTCTTTTTACAGATCTCGCCGCAGGCATTGAACTTTTCAGCAGCTCTTTTAAAATCATCGAGCGATTTGTTTGCACCGCCAAGGCTCGGACAAATCAAATATTTCATCCCTATTTCACCGGCCTGCGCTGCCTTTGTTTCAAAATCATTGTTGATATTACAATGGCTCGAAACGATGGTCATGCCCAGTTCATCCATATATTTTTTAAACTCTTTATTGGTCATACCCCAAAACATACCCTGCTTGCCTTCATAGCTTTCAATTTGTTTATAGCCGAAGGATGCCACCTGTTTCAATACGCCTTTGGGATCATTCGGTAAATCAGTACGAAGGGAATACAACTGCAAACCAAATTTTTTAATGCTTCCTTTGGATGCAAAGTCATCCATAGAGAAGGCCGATCTTCCGATCAATAACCCCGACGCCAGTGTTCCGGTTGCTTTGAGAAAACTTCTTCTGTTCTGCATGAAATTAATTGTGAGTGATCAATCCGGTTTGATATTAAGAACCGATAAATATCAAATAACGAATGTCGAAGTTTTGAAAACTTCAACATTCGTTATTAATTCTATATTCAATATTATTATAAAGCCCAGGCTTTGTCGCCTTTTTTATAAGGAATGCACGCATCGAAGCGGCCGGGAACCGGCACATAGCGCAATGCCTGTGTAGCGCCAGGCTCAGATGTGAAGTAACCCAACAGGGTCAACTGTTTCATCTGTGTAAAGAAGTGTGGATCGTCTTCTTTCTTTTTATTCTTTGCGTGTTCTTTTTGTTCTTTGTCGAGTTCGGTCAGCAGTTCTTTGCGTTGTTCGGGCGTGATCTTCATAAACGCGTTGCCGCCGAATTTTTTCTTACTGTCTTCGTTGATCCTGTTCATGCCATCCAGAAATACTTTCTGGTTCTTTTCGTCATAGCAGTCTTTTACCATAACGGTCATGAATGTACCCACCCTGGCAGCTTTGGCGCCCGGCGTATCGGTAGCAGGGATAATCGTTTCCGCTACTTCATCAAGGTAAGCAATATCGTCAGCAGTAAAGTCAACAGACTGTCCGACCTTTTTGTCGGAACTGGTGCAACCGCTCAGAAAGAATTCAGCCCCGATCACCGTTCCCCCCAACAACAAAGCAACACGGGATAATGCGTCTCTTCTGTTCATAGTTATTAATTTGAAGTATGAATCGTTTTGAGAATTTGAATTTTTTTTCGAACCATTAATTGATCGTTTAACCTGCCGGCATTTACTTTTGAGCTTCGGATTTAATCATTAGCACATTAGCAAATTATCACATTAGCCTACAGGTTTCCTTTCTTCAATTCATTCACCGCAAAATCAGCAGCTCTCGCCGTAAGCGCCATATACGTTAACGATGGGTTCTGGCAGGCTGATGATGACATACATGCGCCATCGGTAATGAACACATTCTTTACATCATGCATCTGGTTATTGCCGTTCAGTACCGATGTTTTAGGATCTCTTCCCATCCGGGCCGTGCCCATTTCATGGATACAAAATCCGGGCGGGGGATCGTTATCGAATGTTTTTACATTTTTCAATCCTGCTTTTTCCAACATCTCTGCCGCACTATTCGTCATGTCTTTGCGCATGATCTTTTCGTTTTCCCTGAACTCACAATCGATATCGAGCGTTGGCAACCCGTATTTATCTTTTTTGTCTTTGTTCAACGTTACCTTGTTCTCATAATAGGGTAAATGTTCACCCCAGGCGCCAATGCCCATCGTCCATTTACCTGGCTCAGTAAGACTTTCTTTCAGGTCAACACCAATGCCATCGCCATTGCTAACCCTACCCCTGCTTGCGCCACCCTGGTAACCAAAACCGCGTACATAATCGCTGCGTTTTGTTTTTTCATTTGTATTTCTGAACCGGGGTATATAAATACCATTCGGTCTTCTTCCATAGTAATATGTATCTTCAAATCCGTCATAATCCCCATGCGCTCCTACACCATAGTGGTGGTCCATAAGATTATGGCCAACCTGTTCGCTGCTGTTACCAAAACCATTCGGGAAAACATCCGATACGGAGTGTAACAGAATATGGGCGGTGCCAAGGGTAGAAGCGTTCAGGAATACTATTTTGGCATAATACTCTTCGGTTTTCATGGTTTCCGCATCGAGGATGCGTACGCCGGTAGCCCGCTTTTTATCTTTATCGTACAGCACGTCGAGCACTATCGAGTTCGGCCGTAAGGTGAGATTCCCGGTTGCTTTGGCAGCAGGCA
Organism: uncultured Niastella sp.; assembly: GCA_966211305.1. Classification (GTDB taxonomy): domain Bacteria; phylum Bacteroidota; class Bacteroidia; order Chitinophagales; family Chitinophagaceae; genus Niastella. The sequence goes on along the minus strand of CBIHPC010000179.1, from coordinate 4,621 downwards.
GGGTAGCCGAATTGCTGCTGAAATAACCTCCGAACGGACAACCCTGATGGCATTTATTACGGTACTGGCACGGACCGCGATCGCCTACCTGTTTGGTGTGGTTGGCAGAACGGCCCATGATCATTACCCGGTCGGAATAGTTTTGCTTTAAGCTGGCAGCCACATGCTTTTCGAGGCAATTCATTTCCATGGCAGGTAAGAACTCCCCATCGGGCAAATGCGGCAGGCCATCTTTATTACCATTAATACCTGCAAACTTTTCAACATAGCTGTACCAGGGCGCCAGGTCTTTGTATCGAATAGGCCAGTCAACCCCGTGACCGTCTCTGGCATTGGCTTCAAAGTCGAGATCGCTCAGGCGGTAACTTTGACGGCCCCACATCAGCGAACGGCCGCCCACATGGTAACCGCGGATCCACCAGAACTTTTTAACCTGGGTATATGGATTCTCTATATCGTTGACAAAGAACTTTTTAGAAACCTCATCATAAGCGTAGCACTTGCTTTGGATGGGACTATTCTTTTTATCTTCCTCGGTTTTATTCAAATGGTGCGGCAGTTCCCAGATGTTCTTTTCTGTTCCGGCGTAGTCTTTAATGTGTTCTACATTTCTACCCCGCTCCAGCACCAGTGTTTTCAAACCTTTTTCACATAATTCCTTGGCGGCCCAGCCACCGCTTATACCCGAACCTACAACAATGGCATCATAGGTATTTTGTGTTGTCGCTTTTGTGTTTAGGTGTACGTTTAAAGAGTCCCCCATACTATTAATTTGATAATGTGATAATATGATAGTGTGATAATTAAATACACCTGTTAAGACGGTTTCAGTTAAAATAAAGCAGCCTGTAATTTAAATATTTTTTAAATGTCTTTTAAACAACAAACCGCCGGCTTTTAATTATTCTTTTCGAAATGGATGCATTATCACATTATCCAATTATCGAATTATCACATTCTGTTTTATATATTTCCTTTCTTTAATTCACTCACTGCATGGTCGGCGGCGCGGGCCGTTAATGCCATGTAAGTAAGTGAAGGGTTTACGCAGGCGGCGGAGGTCATACAGGCGCCGTCTGTTACGTATACGTTAGGGGCGTCCCAAACCTGGTTGTGCGCATTGAGTACCGATGTTTTGGGGTCTTTACCCATACGCGCGGTACCCATTTCATGAATGCCCATGCCCATGAAGTAATCACTTTCAGAGCCTTTTACGTCCTTCAGTCCGGCGGCAGTGAGCATTTCAATGGCATCGTTTTTCATATCGATGCGCATTTTCTTTTCATTCTCCTTCAATTCGCAGTCGATAGCCAGAACGGGCAGGCCCCATTTATCTTTCTTCGTTTTATCGAGCGAGATCTTGTTTTCGTGGTAGGGCAGTATTTCACCGAAGGCGGTCATCCCCAGCGACCAGGGTCCAGGCTCTGTCAAAGCGTTCTTCAGGTCGGCGCCAATGTTCAGTTCAGCGATCTGGCGGTTCCAGCCCTGGCGGCTGGCGCCACCCTGGTAACCGAAACCACGGGTGTAATCTCTTTTATCGCTGCCTACATTGCGGAAACGCGGTATATAGAAACCTGTTGGCCGGCGGCCGAAATAGTATTTGTCTTCGTACCCTTCAGCAATTCCTTCGGCGCCTACTCTGAAATGGTGGTCCATAACATTGTGGCCTAATTCGCCGCTGCTGCTGCCCAAACCGCCGGGCCATATGTCGGTGGCGGAATTGAACAGCACCCAGGTACTGTTAAAGGCCGAAGCGCAAAGGAACACCACTTTCGATTTGAATTCGTAGGTTTTATTTTCCTGTGCATCCATCACTTCTACACCGGTAGCTTTTTTCTTGTCTTTATCGTACAACACTTTTGTTACAATAGAGAAAGGACGCAGCGTAAGGTTGCCGGTTGCCACGGCTGCCGGTAATGTAGAGGACTGTGTGCTGAAATAACCGCCGAACGGACAACCCAGCCAGCACTTGTTACGGAACTGGCATTTGGTTCTACCCGGTAATTCCTGCGTGATGTTAGCCACACGGCCTATAAATAAATGACGTGACCCTTTGTAGTGTTCTTTAAGGCGGGCGGCTACATCTTTTTCAACACAGTTCAGTTCCATACCCGGTTGAAATTGTCCGTCGGGAAGAACAGCGAGGCCTTCCCTGGTGCCGCTGATGCCGGCGAACTTTTCAACGTAATCGTACCAGGGCGCAATTTCTTTATAGCGGATAGGCCAGTCGATAGCTGTACCTTCTTTGGCATTCGCTTCAAAATCAAGATCGCCAAGGCGATAGCTTTGACGGCCCCACATCAGCGAACGGCCCCCAACGTGATAACCGCGAAACCAGTCGAACCGTTTTGTTTCGGTATACGGACAATCCTTTTCATTTGTCCAGTAATTGAGGTTGGTTTCATTGAGCGGATAATCCCTGTTCAATACGGGATAGTCCTTTATCATTTCCTGGGTTTTGCCACCGCGGTGTGGAAATTCCCAGGGGGCTTTATTGGCGTTTTCGTACCCTTTTATATGTTCAATATTTTCGCCGCGTTCAAGCAACAATACTTTCAATCCTTTTTCGGTAAGCTCTTTTGCAGCCCAGCCGCCACTAATGCCCGAGCCAACTACAATAGCATCATAAACATTATCTGCCATGGTTCAATCGTTTTTGTTTAAAAAGAAAAGACGTGAGAATTCAGGAACAGGTGCTATACATCACAGATCTTAATTGCTTTTTCAAGCGATACCAGCTTTTCTTCATTCGTTTTGCGCGCCGGTATGAACTCCTGCGCCACATAACCTTTGAATCCGGTTTCGAGGATAGCCTTCATGATGGCAGGGTAATACAATTCCTGCGTTTCATCAATTTCATTTCTTCCCGGAACACCGCCGGTATGGTAATGGGCAATGTATTTGTGATTGTCTTTGATGGTGCGAATGACATCGCCTTCATCTATCTGCATATGATAGATGTCGTACAATAATTTGAAGTTCTCCGATCCTATGCGTTTCGCCAGTTCCACCCCCCAGGCGGTTTTATCGCACTGGTAGTCTTTGTGGTTTACTTTACTGTTGAGCAGTTCCATTACAAGCACCACGTTATTCTTTTCGGCAATGCTCATGACCTGTTTCAAACCTTCTGCACAATTGTTCCAGCCGGTTTCATCGTCTATCCCGCGCCGGTTGCCGCTAAAGCAAATAAGGTTTTTATACCCTGCTTTTGCAACCAGGGGAATCATTTCGGTATAATTCTTTATCAGCTGGGCATGGAATTTTTTATCGTTCCAGCCGTCTACCAGGTTTATTTCCGCGCCGTTGCACATGGAAGAGAACAGGCCATGTTGTTTCAGAACAGGCCAGTCTTTGGGGCCAACGAGGTCGATTGCGCTGATTCCCATTTTTTTGGCGGCAGCAGCAAATTCATCCAACGGAATAGAACCGTAGCACCAGCGGCACACAGCATGGTTGATATTTCCTTTCAAGGCAGTTGATTTAATTTCTTCGGGAGTGGTAAAAGACGAAAGCATATTTGCGGTACCCAGGGCGGCAGTACCCGCTACCAGGTTTTTAATGGCAACTCGTCGCGATTGATTGGCCATGTTTATAAATGTTAAGATTGAAATTTACAAATTGTTCTCACAAAATCGTTTAAATGTAGAACCGCTGACGTTAAAATATTACAAAAGGTTAAGATAATACTATTATGCGCTAACAGGTGTTAACTGTTCGGCCTTCTTTCTGCCCCGCATGTAGAATACTAATGCGGCAAATGCCACTATCAGTATTATTGGAATAACCAGGGTGGTATCCAATATTTGCGGACCGGCCGCTTTTTTTGCTTCTGCAAGCGCATTGGCCATTTCAGACCCGGCAGGTGCATCGGTATAAACTTTCAGGTCGGCATCGGCTGGCAATTTTTCACCCAACAGTTTATCGTAGTGGCTTCCCATGAACATCATATAAATTGACACGGCAAACATTCCCGCGCCACCCATCAGGTTCAGGCCCACCGCTCCTGTTTTGGGAAGGTTCTCCGAAACAAAACCCAGCATGGTTGGCCAGAAATAACAAACACCCATACCGAATATAAGGGCGCCTACGAAAACCATGTTGCCGGTAGTGTGACCCAACAAATAAATACCCAATGCAGAAAGTACTGCCGAAATGAGCAATACGCCCTGTGGTGATAAGCGGTGCACTACAGGTTCGGCAAGACCGCGGCCAATTACCATTACACCCGTTTCGAGCGTAAGTATCAGGATCGCATTGTCGGTTACATTCTTTAATAATACATCGATCCACTGACCGGTAAACAATTCAGTGATCGCTGTACCGAACATGCAAATGATCATGAAGATGAACAGCGGGTTCAATAATGATTTATACATTTCCCCGGTTGATACCCCTGCAGCTACGCGTTCTGTAACGGGGAATTTCAACCGGCTTACCATATAACCATAAATTAACGTTGGTATAAGCATTACGGCCACCTGTATCTGCCAGGGTTCCATACCTGCAATGGGGCCAATGCCTGCCTTGTTATAAAGGAACACGATGAGTGTGCCTATTACAATTCCTCCGGGGAACCAGAGGTGGAAATGATTTAATTTCGTGGTTTTATTATCAGGGTAAA
>CBIHPC010000178.1:0-12573 GCA_966211305.1 uncultured Niastella sp. | reverse complement strand
CGAAATCTGTTAGCGCGGCATGAAAATCTGTTAGCGCGGTGTTCGCGCTAACAGATAATGAGTGAAATCTGTCAGCGCGGAGTCTGCGCTAACAGAAAATGAGCAAAATCTGTCAGCGCGGTGTTCGCGCTAACAGATAATAAGGGAAATCTGTCAGCGCGGAGTCTGCGCTAACAGAAAATGAGCAAAATCTGTCAGCGCGGTGTCTGCGCTGACAGAAAATGTATCAAGGCAAACAGAAAAGGGATGTTTATATTCGGCAGCGCACCTTTTTAACCGTTACATGCATAAAAAAAGCTGGAAACGTACCATTTCCAGCTATAAAATTTTCGTATACCAGCGAAGGTCCGGCAGGTTGTCGTGAGCTCCGTTTTAGGCGAACCAACCACAAACAACAAACCATAAACCACCAACCAACTACGCCTTGAGCCGCATATTCACCGGGTCCCAGTGAATGATCCTTTTCTGAAAATAACTGTCATTGGCTGCGAGGCAGGGCGCTGCGGCGCGAAATGCAAATTCGGGCCCTTCATTGGCCATGGTGCCATTGCGAATAGCGTCGAAGAAGTTTGTGAAATGATCGAGGTGGTCGCTATAACCATCGTGCATTTTGTATTTTACCGGCGCTTTTTCAGGGCGCTTATGATCGTCTTTCGTCCAGCGTTCGTTGTATTGTTTTTTCAGCTCTTCCTGCATGGCGGTGGGGTAGGTGTTGAGCGCATCGTAACCGCCAATGCCCGGCGCTTTGGGCAGCATACTATGGGTAACGGTAAAACCATTTCCTTCCAGCTCGATCATCCCTTCGGTGCCATATAAACGGATGGCGCTTTTATTGCCGCCGCCGCTGATGAAGTTCACGCGTAACATTACCTGAAAGGCCGGGTGCGCCTTTGTTGTCGGGTAATCCATTATGGCCGTCATTACATCGGGAACATCACGGCCGTCTTTCCAGTAGGAAAGTTGTCCGCTCGATACAATACGCGTAGGTCCATACGAGTCGGTGATCATATGAATGCCCGATAATAAATGCACGAACAGATCGCCCGCCATACCGGTACCGAATTGTTTGTAATTGCGCCACCAGAAAAACTTCTTTGGGTCGAAGGCTGTCAACGGCTGGCCGCTCAAATACCGGCGCCAGTCAACGGTTTTCGGCGACGCATCGGTGGGCATCGTGTATTCCCAGGCGCCAATGGCGCTTTGCCGGTCGTAAGTGGCTTCCACGCAATTGAGCTGACCGATTTCGCCGGCCTTATATAATTCCTTTGCTTTTATATATGCAACGCTGCTTACCCGCTGGCTGCCTACCTGCATCACTTTTTTGCTCAGCCGCTGGGCGCCTATTAATGGTAAACCCTCCCATAATTTGTGCACCATGGGTTTTTCGCAATACACGTGTTTGTTTTTGCGAAAGGCATCGGTGGCGATCCGGGCATGCCAGTTATCGCTGGTAGCAATGATCACGGCATCGATGTCTTTTTTGTTCAGCAGTTCGCGATAGTCCTGGGTAGTATATAATGTGCTGCCGTATAATTCTTTCATTCTTTCGAGCCGGCCGGTGTACAGATCGCAGGCGCCGGCCAGTTCAACACCGGGCACTTTCAATGCGGTTTGCAGGTCCTGGTGACCCATTATGCCGGTTCCGATAATACCAATGCGAATGGCGTCGTTGGGGCTGATGGGCCGTTCATAACGAATAATGCGTTCTTCCAGTTTTTCTTCATTGTCTTTGGCAACAGAGGCGAACGGGCCTGCAGCCAGCATGGCCGTAGTGGCGGTTAACTGTTGCAGGAACTTACGGCGGGTTGATGCGTAGTCTTTTGACATAGAGTTAAGGTTGACGAGTTGATGAGTTAACAGGTTATTTGATCTTCCTGCTGTTTGGCGCATTGCTACAGCGCACACAGTAGGGAGGTTTTACCGGGCGGGGTTAAAATCAACTGCAGGGCATTTTAAAGGATATGGGGCCAGCCTGTGGGGGCGCGGGCAAGCAATGTGCAAAAACCAAACCACAAACATTTTTTCCTGCTTATACTAAATAAATTAATAACTGCACGTTTCTTGCTGAGTACCCGCCTGTAAGCTTTGTAGCCAGAAACAGCATTCTCAAGTTACAGATAATTAAAGATTTTTTTTCAGCGGGAAAAGTATATTTGACAACTTATGAAGGTTAAGGCCGTACTTCTATGTTTACTGTGTTTTTTACAATATGTAACAGATGCGCAGCCGCGCCGGGAAGATATTTATAGCGATTTTGTTTTATATAAGAAGCGGCAACTATTGTTGAAAGACCTGCACGAAAATGTTATTGGCAAAGCCTTTTTAGCTCCGCTCGACAGCAATACCGAATACCGGTACGAAGCTGCCTGCCGCGCCATTGTACAGTTCATGCTCGACAGTGACACCACGCAACTGGGGCTTACCCAATTGTTCGTTCAGAACGAAACTTTACAGTACGATACCAAACGCGCCATGCTTGAAACGGTGTATGGCATGTACCCCGAACAATACATTCAAAGCATGCAATTGCTGCTGGCCAGGGAAACCAATCCCATGCTCTTTGCCATTGCTGCTGCGTACAGTTTGCGGTACGATTCATCTTCCACCAACGCCGCTATGATCAGAAAAAGGATCAAAGAACAATTCCCCAATTACAGCACCATTACGGTACTGCATGAACTGGAAAAATACTTAACCGGTTATACGCGCTACAAAGCGCCAACTGCCAATGATCTTATTGAATTATTCCGCCATCAGCGGGTGATAAAGAAAAAGGTTATTTATTCATTGCAACGCCATAACCGCGATTACCCCGGCATGGCGATAGTGCAAAATGCCGACGGTACATTCATGCGTTATGCCGATGGCCGCCTGATGGTATTTGAACAACTGGCCCGTTCCGCATCGGGACTGCCTTATTTTATTCCCGATGGCAACACCCCGCAGGGAATTTATAGCATACAGGGTACGGCAACTACATATAATAAACTGATAGGGCCCACGCCCAACCTGCAACTGGTAATGCCGTATGAAAGAAAATGGACAACCTATTTTCATTTAAGCGATACGGCGGTATGGCAACCGGGTTATGATGCATTGTGGTCGTACCTGCAATTGCTGCCGCCTTCACTTCGCAATAGAAGTTCATTAACGGAAGCCTATTATGCCGGCAAACTCGGCCGCAATTCGATCATTGCGCATGGCACAACCATTGACCCGGAATATTTTAAGAACAAACCCTGGTACCCGCTTACGCCTACCATGGGTTGTTTGTGTGCGAAGGAATTATGGAATGTGTCGAACGGTAAGTTGCTGGTAAGCGATCAGTATAATCTCATGAGCGCATTTGTTTCCACCGCCGGCAGCCGGGGGTATTTGTATGTAATAGATATAGATGATCAAAAGAAGGCGGTAAGCAGGTGGGAAGTGGAGAAGCTGGTAAAGGAGTTTGAAGCAGGAAGGGTGAAAGCCAGTTATTGAGTTGTTCAGTTATTGTGTTATCAGTTATACGTTGCTGTTTTTGTGTTTTGTTCTGCATTGAAAATTCTACAGTCGGTATTCAACATTCGTATTATTGTATTCCCTTTTCATTACTCTGTTCTTCATTTCTTATTCAATAAAAAAGCCCCCGCTATTCACAGAGGCTTCATTATTATTTCACGATCTCAAGATTAGAATGGAAGATCATCAACCGGTTCATTGAATCCGCCGCCGCCCGATGATGCCGGCGCACTTGTTTTTTGCGCGGGTGCTGCATATTGATTGCTGCCACCGCTGTAATCACCACCACCGCCGCCACTGCCTTCAGGACGACCGCCCAATAATTGTATTGAAAGAACCCGCAGGGTGAGTGAAGCGCCATATGTTCCGTCTTGTTTGGTAAATGTTCTTACTTCAGGATTTCCTTCTACATACACCTGGGTTCCTTTGCGCAGGTAGGGCGCAATACCCGTACGGTCGCTCCAGTAAGCACAATCAACCCAAATGGTTTTGTCCTTCTGGTTACCCTGGGCATCACGAAACCTTTCTGTATGCGCTACTGTAAAATTCATTACAGTTTTTCCATTCACATTATTGGTAACACAATCTTTACCCAGGTTGCCGATTACTTGTAACTTAATCATACTTAATAAATTTAGCTTCGTACTTAATATTGTTTGGTGAGGCAATTTAAGAATAATATGCTAATATGCTAATTAGCTAATTAGCTAATAAAATATATTTTGTTTGTGTTGGTCCTTACGCATTGCAGCGAACTTAAATATTGGAGATTCACTCATTAGCATATTCCCCATTAGCATATTAGCTAATTAGCTAATTCTTCCCCGACCCCGCTTCTATCAACCTGCCAAAAAAGATCGCATTCATGAACAATTTTGTTCCGCCCAGCCAGAAAGCCCTGAAGTTGGGATTGTCTGCAATTGAAATAACCCGGCCGTTGCCCACCGTGTTTACCAGCACCGCCGCCGAGTTCTTAATGGCGTCATAATTTTCTTTTGTCACAAAGCCGCTTTGCAAGGGTTTATCGGCATACACGAGCGGGTTCGAATACGGGTTTTTATTTCTTTCAGGATACACCGCATTCGCTTTGAACAGATCAACAAACGGGTAGTTGTAGCCGTAAGCCAGCGGATGGCTCAGGTCGGTAATGGCCCTGAAAATGGCGCCGTTCATTTTTTGCGCGCCAAGCCGGTATTCGCGTTCAATATAAGCGATCTGTTTGGTGGTGTCTTCCTTTACCTTTTTGAACCCAATATTGGTAATGCCGTTCTGCGCTGCCCATTGCACCGCTTCTTCGGTAACAATAAAAGTGCCGCCGCCCTGGATCCAGTTGCGCAGCTTTTCTTTATCGAGGCCATTGTAATTTCCATTCACCATAATAAGGGTATTGTATTTACTCAGGTCGATGCGGTTGAACGCCGGCACCTCAAGGTGGGTTGATGGAATGTTGAACTGCTGATCGAGCAGGAACCAGATCTCACCGGCATCGGTTGCATTTACACCGGCGCCGGTAAGCATGGCAATAGATGGTTTTGGCACCAGGCGCATTCTGTGACTGCCCAAATCACTGCCGTTGCCGGCAGTTCCTGTATTGATGGCATACACCGTAATGCCATTTTTTTCTGCAACGTTTTTTACCTGCTGATATAATTCATCGGCATCGGGGGTTTGTGTTCTTACCGGAATAAAAATAGTGCCGTAGTTGAATTTGTGCGTGCCGTTGTGCACAGCGATCTCAAATGGCGCCGATGCCGTACGGGTAAGTATGCCTGCTTCCTGTAAAGCATACAATGCCCGGGGTGCGTAAAATTCATCCCACTCAAACAGGTAGGCATAACTGCTTTTACCCCCGGCCACGGTTCCTGCTGGCTGAACGGCTTTATCGATCTTTGCACCCATCAGTGCGGGCGCAAAACGAATGGCGTTCAATTCTGCATAAGGAAGGCCAAAGGCCAGCGGCAGCGTCCAGGCGGTAATGTCGTAGAAAAGACTGTCCTTAAAACTGAGTGTTTTATCAAAAATGGCCCTGATCACTTTATGCTGGGTTTGACTGGCCGGCACTACATACGCATTGCCTTTTTCGAAAGTAAAACCATCAGCCTGCATGGAAGTGCTCAGTTCATATACATCTATCTGCTGGCGGCGTAACATCTCAATAAACAAGGCTGTCTTGCTTTTATCGTTTGCACTCCCGAACACATATCCTTTTACCGGTGCGGCGGCAGCTTCTGTCAATACGTTTTTGTAAAAATTCCGCTGGTAGGTAAGGAATTCTTTTCGCAATGCTTTGGCGCCTTCGAGGGTTGAAAGGGTAGCGGTGAATTGATTTTTAATTGTGAACGGAAAACGCAGGATACCATGTTCCGTTTTTTGCGCATGACCGCGCGATGAAGCCTGTTCAAACAAAATGCCTATGGCGCCATTGATATCGGGGTAGGTAGAACCTTTTCCATAATAAAAGTCATCGTAGTTCTCTTTGGTAAAATAAAGGGAACCTATGCGGTCGAGAAAGGCGGCATGATAAGCGCCCAGTTTGCCGGTAAGTTCCTGGTTGCCGGCAGGCGTAAGCGGGTTCACCCGCGAAGGCACGCCGGGTTGAAAAAAGAAGGTGGCATTGACGCCCTGTTCGTGGTGATCGGTTAAAATATTGGGTTTCCATTTATGGAACCACTGCAGTCTGTTGCGGCTTTCAACATGCACCAGCGGCAGCCAGTCGCGGTTAAGATCGAACCAGTAATGGTTGAACCGGCCGCCGGGCCATACTTCGTGAAATTCGCGGCTGTCGGGATCGGTGACCAGTGTTTTGCTTTTGTGCTGGTTTACCCAGGTGCTGAAGCGTTGCAAGCCATCGGGATTGAAGGAAGGATCGAAAAGGATCACGGTATTTTCGAGCAGTTCGTCAATTTGTTTACCCTGTGCAGCGGCGAGATAATAGGCGCTTACAAGGGCGGCATTGGCCCCGCTCGATTCATTGCCATGAATGGAATGACCGATGTACACCACAATGGGCATGTTGGTTATATCTACGGAGGCAGATCGCTGCGGGTCGCATAGCTGAACATGCTGTTCCCGAATGGCTTCCAGCCGCTGGTGATTTTGCGGCGAGGTAATGATAAGCAGCACCTGCGGACGGCTTTCATAGGTAAAGCCCATCACTTCCAGTTTTACCCGGTTGGGGGCTGCAGCTGCAATAGCCTGCATATAATTCACCAGCCGGTCGTGCGTTACATGCCATTCGCCGGGTTCGTGATAGATGATGGCTGCGGGTTTGGGAATGGAAGGGTTATAAGTGACGCTATCGGGCAGGTAATAATCAAGGTTTTGAGATGAAGCAGTATGAAAAATAAACAGGAAGCAGGACAAAACTGCCCATGCCCGTTTACAGGAATCGGGTTTTCTCATGATGACGCTTAAGTTTGGTTGTTAAGAGTTAACAGGAAAGATAATACAAACGGACGGCAATCGGCAAACGTGAAACGGCAAGCCTCAGTGCGGCGTCGGCAATTGGCTCGCAATTCGAGCAGCGCAAAGTCGTAAATAAATCCCAAATTTCACGAGCCCTTTCACGTTTCACGTTTGCCGTTTCAAGATGAACTACAATGTTTTAGGTGTGCCCTGTATACCTCATGAGCATAAACCCCCTCTTTGCCCCATTAATCGTATCTTTGCACGCTAATTTTTTAAGGATATGAGCCGGAAAGGAAAAGTTTTAGTGGCAATGAGCGGCGGTATCGATAGTACCGTTACGGCCCTGATGCTCAACGATCAGGGATATGAAGTGGTGGGTATTACCATGAAAACATGGGACTATGCAGCCAGCGGCGGCAGTAAAAAGGAAACCGGCTGTTGTAATATCGACTCTTTCAACGATGCCCGTATGGCAGCGGTACAGCACGGGTTCCCGCACTATATTCTGGATATTCGCGACGAATTCGGCGATTTTGTGATCGAGAACTTTGTCGAAGAATACCTGGCCGGCCGAACGCCCAATCCCTGCGTAATGTGTAATACACATATCAAATGGCGGGCGCTGCTGAAACGGGCCGATGCGCTGGGCTGCGAATTTATCGCTACCGGCCATTATGCCAATGTGCACCAGCATGCAAACGGCCGTTATTACCTCAGCAAAGGCGTTGATGAAACCAAAGACCAGAGCTATGTGCTTTGGGGCCTGCAGCAGGACCTGCTGAGCCGCACCCTGTTGCCGCTGGGAACCTATCATAAAACGGCCATCCGCCAGATGGCGCTTGACTATGGGTACCCCGAACTGGCAAAAAAGAGCGAAAGCTATGAGATCTGTTTTGTGCCCGATAACGATTATCGCGGGTTTCTGAAAAGAAGGGTTGACGGGCTGGAGGAAAAAGTTACCGGCGGCTTCTTTGTAGATAAAACAGGTAAAGTGCTGGGAAAACATAAAGGGTATCCTTTCTACACCATCGGCCAGCGTAAAGGGTTGGATATCACCTTTGGCAAACCGGTGTATGTTACCAATATCATTCCCGAAACCAATACGGTAATGCTGGGCGAAGAAGATGATCTCAACCGACAGGAAATGGTGGTAAGCAAGATCAACTGGATCAAATACGACGGTATAACCGATGGAACCGAAGCCATTACAAAGATCCGGTATAAAGATAAGGGCGCATTGGCCAGTTTGACTAACCATCCCAGTGGCGTGCATGTACAGTTCTCGCATTATGCCAAAGGCATTGCGCCCGGACAAAGCGCGGTGTTCTACGAGGGGGATGATGTAATTGGCGGCGGGGTGATCCAGCGCGGATAATAAGCCTGATTTTCAGGCAATAAATAGTTGTTTATCAACGTTACCAACCGTTCCGGATATATCGGAACGGTTTTTTTTATAAAGCAACAAAAACACCCCCGGTGTTGTCTGTAACAAAGTCGCTGTTTTACAAATTGTTGTATGAAGAAATGTTTTATCTCTGTGATCGCCGCCGGTATCCTGTTTGTAAGTCTTATTCAGTTGGCCGGCTGCGATAAAAAAGACGATGGTTTTACCTCCGATGCGGTTACCGATTACATGCAGCTGCAACCAGGTAAATATATCCTGTACCGTCTAGACTCTATGCGGTTCACCAATTTTGGGCAGAAAGACACCATTATATCGTACCAGGCAAAAGACATTGTTGAAGAAGCCTATACCGATGGTATGAACCGCCCTGGCTGGCGCATAGTGCGTTATCTGCGCGATTTTAACAGTACCAATGACAACGACTGGCTCCCCCTGATGACCTACAATGTTGTGCCTACAGGCAATTCCATTGAACTGAGCGAAAACAATTTCCGCTATATTAAGCTAACCACCCCTGTAAGGGATGGCCGCAGCTGGCGGGGCAATGGCTACCTGCCCAACAATCCTTACCAGGATCTGTACGAATTCAGCAACGATGAAGATATTCAGGAGTGGGACTACACTTACCAGGATGTTCACACGCCGCTTACCTTTAACAATAAAACGTACGATACCACCATCTCTGTGCTGCAGATAGCCGATTCGGCCAATTTGCCCATCCAGGTCAATGTGCCTGCTTCCAAAACCTATTGGATTGAAAAATATGCCAAAGGCGTAGGCCTTGTATATAAAGAAGTTGAGATGTGGGAATACCAGCCGCCAACATCCGTTTCAGGATACCGGCACGGATATGGCTTGAAATTGACTATTATAGATCATAATTAGCCAACTACTGCTCCATGAAAAGAATAACTACGCTGACACTTTTGCTGATCGCCACTACCGGATTAACGCAAGCGCAGTTCAGCCGTTATATTGTTCAGTTCACCGATAAAAAAGGAACGCCGTATACGCTCTCGAACCCGTCGGCTTATTTATCGGCAAAATCAATAGCCCGCAGAACAAGCCAGCAACTGGCAATCGATTCAACCGATCTGCCGGTAAACCCGGCCTATATAGAAAGCATTCGCAATGTTCCCAACGTTACGGTCATCAGCACTTCGAAATGGTTGAACCAGGTACTGATAAGAACCACCGATCCGAATGCAATAACCACCATCAACGCATTGCCATTTGTAAAAAGGTCAGGCACCATAGCTCCCCGTATTGGCCGCAGCAATGGCCTTTCAGGCGAGCAGGCCAATGAAGGGCCGGTTTCGGTTAACAATGTCAACGGGCCAACCGGCACTACCGCCTTTGACTATGGCAGCATGTATAACCAGATCCATATTCATAACGGCGATTATTTACATAAGCTGGGTTTTTCGGGCCGTGGTATGACCATTGCCGTGCTCGATGCCGGCTTTCTGAATTACCTCACCAACCCGGTTTTTGATAGTGTGCGAATGCAGGGAAGGTTGTTGGGCACCTGGGATTATGTGAACAATGAGGCCAGTGTGAATGAAGATAACGTGCATGGCGCCAGTGTTTTTTCCCTGCTGGCATCAAACCGGCCGGGTGTGCTGGTGGGTTCTGCCCCGCATGCCAGTTACTGGTTATTGAAAACGGAAGATACCAACAGCGAATACCCGGTTGAAGAACAACACTGGGCCGTAGCCACTGAATTTGCCGATAGCGCGGGTGTTGATATGATCTCCTCGTCACTGGGATATGCCGATTTCGACAATTCCATATTTAATTATTCTTACGCACAACGCAACGGTAAAACGGCCATGGTCTCCATTGCCGCCAACATGGCGGCAAAAAAAGGAATCCTTGTAGTTGTGGCCGGCGGCAACAGTGGGAACAGTTCCGGCGACGGAAAATTTATTGGCTGCCCGGCAGATGCCGATAGCGCCTTCACCATCGGTTCAATTGATATAAACCGGAATATAGCATCAACCAGCAGTTGGGGGCCCAACGGGGCCGGACAGTTAAAACCTAATGTGGTATCTGTTGGGCTGAATGCGGTTATTGCCAATCCATCAACCGGTAACCCCGCAACGGGCAGTGGTACTTCCTTTGCGTGCCCAAACCTGGCCGGTTTGGTTGCCTGTTTATGGGAAGCATTTCCCGAATTTACGAATATGCAGCTTATAGATGTTATTCAGCAAAGCGCCGACCGGTATAACAGTCCCGACTTCCGGTTCGGACATGGCGTTCCTGATTTCAAAAAAGCCGTGACATTGCTTACCCAAAAATATGCAACTGCAGGTACTTCCTTCAATAACTGTATTGTGTCAATAAACTGGAAAAGCAAGGACGATACCAGCACAACCTATACCGTGCAAAAGAAAATGCCCGGTGAAAGCGGTTTTGCCACCATTGGCCACATCAATTCCTCTTCGGTATCGTTCAAAGCCAACAGTTATATGTTCAACGATACCATGCGCGTTGCCGGTAACGGAACTGCCCAATACCGGATCGTACAAACCAACCGCTCGGCCGATACCACCTTCGAGATCGCCAGCCTGCAGCAGGCCATCAACACCGTTTGTTTTCCCGATAATACCATGATGGCATTGCCCAGTCCATTCGATCAACAGTTGTCGATAGTGGTGAATTTGCCTGAAGCCATCGGTAATTTGGGTATTAAAATAACCGATATGATGGGCCGCGTAGTGTATACAAAAAAGGCCGGTAAACCGGCCGGTTATTACAGCACCACAGTATACACCGGAAGCTGGAACGCCGGTATTTACGAGATAACTGTGTACAACAGCAACAAAAGATTGTACGCCCGCAAAGTGCTGAAGAAATAGTGGCGCCTTTATAGTTTTTGAAATACCGCTCCAAACAGAGTATCTGCTTTCATGTTATAACCGGTCATCAGTGCCGACTGGTGCAACTGCAGCGAATGCTGTTGCTGAATATGTTCTACCACTTCTTCATTTTCCTGCTTAAATACAGAACAGGTACAATACAGTAGAAAACCACCCGGTTTTAGCAATGTGACAGCATTGTCTGTTATCTTTTTCTGCAGCGTGCCGTACCGGTTAATCTGTTGCGGATCGAAATAATACAATTGCTCGGGGGTACGGCTCCAGGTACCGGAGCCGCTGCAGGGCACATCGGTGATGATAATATCGAATGTAGCATTTTGAATGTCGGATAACGAAGTAGAAATGTCTGCAATGAAAGAACTGAACTTTCTTATGCCTGCTGCTGCAAAACGCTTTTCAAGATTTATCAGAATGGTTTTTCTGACATCCGAAACGGTGAGGTGTATGTTTTTGAAGATATCGAAAGCCAGAATTGATTTACCGCCGCTGGCAGCGCAGGCGTCCCAGACTTTGGGCGCCGAAGCCCCGGCGCAGGCGGCCTCCCGAATCAATTCCATCAACTCGCCGATCCGTTGCGAACTATAATCCTGAATCACCGCTTCCTTATCAATTTCAATGATAGTATCGATCTTTGAAGCATTGGGTAATGCCAGGCAGGAAGGCGCGGTTTCACGGAATGTGATGCCTGCCTGTTGCAGTTTACTTTTTACCGTTGTTTCTTTACCCGGCCGCAGACGCAGGAACAGATCGGGTTGGGTTAGAAAAGAGGAACATAATGCTTCGTGATCGATGCCGTTGCTCAGTTCATTTTTCCAGGGAAACAGCTCGTGAATATTAAAGGGATGGTTTAACACCGAACGTTTTTCTTCCAGGGAAAAACGGGCTTTATCGTTCCACTCCGGTTGCAGGTGTTGCAGCAGTTCGTTGGGTTCGTGGCTGCAAAGAAAAAGCCCGGTAAGTATCCGTTCTTCTGCCGGTAGTTGCGGTAATGCTTTTCCCAGCCTGAAAAATGCATAACATAAATGCGCAATATTCTTCCGGTCTTTTGACCCGTATTTTTTATGCTGGCTGAAGAACTGTTTAATAAAACTCCCAAATGGCTGGGTTCCGTTGTATTGTTGCAACAGCTGCACCGCGGTGTTCAGATGGGAGAAATATTTCATTGGGATGCAAGTTAATCGTGAAACGTCAAACGGCAAACGTGAAAAGTCCTGCCCCGGGAACTCGTAATAAGCAATCGGCAACCGGCTTGAATTTTTGGCGCTGCAAGGTCGTAAAAAAATCTGAACAATCGCGAGGCCATTCACGATTCACGATTCACGATTCACGATTCACGATTCACGATTCACGATTCACGATTCACGATTCACGATTCAC
>CBIHPC010000177.1:0-12644 GCA_966211305.1 uncultured Niastella sp. | reverse complement strand
GGTACAAAAGCTCCTTCAACTCCTTCTGGGAGACGCGGTTGTGTAAAATAGCCATATTTGAATTTTTGCGACCGCTTGCAGGGCAGTCAAAAATTATTAAACGGGGCAAATATATGAAGAATTGGTGTATGTACTTAAATAGGGTTTTGTACCAATAAGAAACAGTTTATGGTTTGTGGTTTGTGGTTTGTGGTTGCTACCGCACTTTGAGATTACCTCATTTTTTTCAACATGTTGCAAGGCTCAGAAACCAGGAAGTTGAAAAGTAATCGGAGATCCCGGATAAAAGAACCATAAACAATAAACCATTACAGTTTTCCAAACCCTCTTATTCCCAATCGTACCCCAAAAGCGGCCACACGGCTTTTTTCGAATCCCCATACAAAATCGAACCGTGCAATCTTGAGCAGGTTCTCAAAGCCGGCGAACACTTCCACGTATTCCTTGTCGCTATCGGCGTATAAGGCGTTTGCACCCATTACGAGGTACCAGTTGATGTTACGGAACAACGGGATCTTGTTGGTGAGCAGTCCATTGAAGTGATGTTCTATATGCCCTTCCGCATACAGGCGGTTCTTGTTGCTGTACTTATAGTATGGCAGTAATTGAAAGCCATTGAGGTATTCAACCGACGCCAGGATCTGGTTACCGTTGAAATGCGTGTAATCGATCACGGCTACGCTGTCGCGGTTCATAAACCCGCCGATCACCGCCTTATACCTGAAATTACCGCCGAGGTTCAAATCGAGGCTCTCGCTTACATCGAACCGCCATTTGGCGTAATCAATATCACTGCCCAGCAAGTTGTGTATACCTTTTGAATAAGAAAATGTAAAGGTTGGATACCGGGAACCGATATTCACGATCCTTTCGGGGTACTCGATGTATTTTGTACCGGGCAACCAGCTTACCCCAATTTTACCGATCAACGCCTGGTGGCGTTGGAAATTTTCGGTCATCACCTCAATAGGAAAGTTCGGCGTGAACTCGATGCCCTTGCGATCGCCGAAAGAGTAATTGCTGGTATTTTCCAGCGGAATGCGATCTTCATATTTCATGCCGCCGAAAAAGGTAAGTCCATTCCCTACGTCTTTTGAAAAGTTGAACCGCCCATACCATGCTTCGTAGAATTTGGCATAATTACGTTCGAACAACCAGCTGCGAATAGTATTACTGAGCTGACTGATGGGGTTGTTATTATTTATCTGGTTCACCCATTTTCCACCGCTTATCGAAAACGATGAAAAATATTTCCGGCCATAGGTGTAGGTAACGGTTGCTGCTGAATTGAAATGATGATTGCTGAATCCGTAGCGCACCGCCGGTTCTATACTTATAGCCCGGCGGGAAGCAGGAACGGTATCGAGGCGTTTGGTATATCTTCCACCCAAATTCACCAGCCACCCCTCCACTGTATTGTAAGCTACCGTTTGCAGCAACGGGTTAATGGTATAGGTTGCCCGTTTTTTCTCCCTGTAAAAATTTTGTCCCGTAGCTACAAGCGGAAACAAGTGCAGTTTGTTCCGCCTGCGGTCGATGGAATCGAGGTAACGCGGGTTTTTGTGCGCTTTCTCCAGACTGTCTTTTCTGTGGTAATCGGTTATTTCTTCCAGCTGCAAAGGCAGGGGCCTGATGGAATCCCAGAAGGCCGCAGGCTTTTTATTGCTACCCTCATAGATCTTCAGATATGTATTGTTAAATAACTTGCGTTCGAATGTAGGGTTTATATCGAATTTGGAATACACATTTACAAAGCTGCCGTACGCATCAAAACCCAGGAGTTTTACCGCTGGATACAAAACCTGTGTTTTTATAACCCACACATCGTTGTTGTAAGGCACATACAACTGCTCGATCTTCAACGAATCGATGAGCTCCATTTGCGATGCTTTCGTTAGCTGTAACTGTAAACTGTGAATGCGCCAGTCGCCTTCGGTAATATTGATATACCCGCTGAACAACGGTTCATACCGCCTTTTGGGCGTTACTTTTATGCGGTTGATTTCGCGGCCGTCTTCCACAAAACTGCCTTCATAACGATAGCGGTAAAAATTCAGCGCTCCGGATGCAATGGGAGAAATGAATCCGCGCGGGTTCAAACCACGTCCTACCTTAATATTGTTCTCGTAAAATGATACGATCTGCGGCGTGCTTAACCCAAACTCATCGCTTCTGCCGCTTACACGGGTTGAAAGCACTTCAATCTTGCTTTTGTTTCCCTTTTCAACCGAGTACCGGGCAATGGTTTCCGACAGAAAAAGCATTTTGATCTTGCTGGTATCGCTTTCTTCAAATTCAATTTTCTCGCCGAGGAACCTTTTGGGATAGGCGCGTAATTGCAGTTGTCCTTTTATATATACTTCGCTTTGAAAAGTTTTAAGCTGGTTCAGGTAGTAAGGTCTTTTTTTAATGGCGTTGCGAATGATCTCATAGGCGGGATCCTTGGCGCCGGGCCGCACCACTACTTCCTTTAAACTTAGCTGTTGTATTGAAAGCTGAAAATTGAGCGTGATATTCTCTGTGCTTACGGTAATTGTTTTTTCTTCGCGATTGTAGCCTACATACTGAGCAACTATAGTGTATGTACCGGCATCGAGCTGCAGAAAATATTCGCCGTCTTTATTGGCGGTGGTGCCTTGTGTGGTACCTTTTACGAGGATGGATGCATAGACCAGTATTTGACCCTTTTCGTCGGTGACCCTGCCGCTGATACGTGCAGCATGAGCGGTTGATTGGCAAACAATAAAGAGGGTAATAAAGGTCAATAATCTCATATCGCGACGAACGCGAAAATAAGGCCAATTGTTGATTAGCTGCTCACTAAATTAGTTAAAACGCCCCTGCAGTGAGCTCAACGGGTCATTTCCCCATGTGAAATGGAAAAAATCAGTTTCAGTTCCCGGTTCAGGTTTCAGGTTCTGTTCCCTGTAACCTTAAACAGGCAACCTGTAACGGGTTTCAACTAATACCCACTGGTATACCTTTGTTCTTCGAGTTCCTTCCTTTCATCATAATACCTGCGTAAAAAACTTCCCGATAACGCGGAAAGGCCGCCGACAATTGCGCCAACAACTGCTGTTATCAGAATAATCAGGGCCGATGAGCCGCCCAATGGGAAAAGGCTGGCCATGCGCTGCGACAAAATGCTGTCGTTTTGTGCATCGATCCACAACACCAGTGCGCCCCATAAAAAAAATATGCTGGTAAAACCCATTAAATACGCCATGCCCGGTTTCTGATAAATAAATACCGATACCAGGAATGCTACCAGTCCGGCGCTCCAGAAAGGAAGATAAAGTCCGGCGGCGAAGCTGACAATTACCGTTAATGCTATTGAGATCCCGAATTTCATCCTGCTTTGTAATTTAAAAGTAGCAATGGTGAATGTGATAATTCGATAATTCGATAATGTGACAATGCTCCAAGCTCAGGTAGTTCCCATAAATAGCGAAGTTCCCGCGAATGCATTCATTAAAACCTGTATTTCATTATCACATTATCAAATTAGCTAATTAGCTAATTATTAAAGTTTATAGTAAAGAGTATATTCTTATCCCGAACATCCTTTTCTCCCATCACCCACAATCGTTGGTACCTTCCTGCTGCCCAGTCGTACACAAAATTATCGTAGTACCTGCTGCCGGGGTTGCCGCTTTGTCCGCCCGGATAAATACCCCAGGCATCGGTCTTATCAGTCATTTCAACGATCATGCGCCAGCTTGGCCCATGAAATTGTTTGGTGGCATTGATGACGTTCTCGCCCCCACCCGTTTCCATATGATAACGGCTCAATGGCGCCAGGCGCAGCAAATGCCGTATGCCGGCGTCTTTGTATTTACCCCAGTTCAGTCCGGCTTCCGCATCGGCCTTTGAAACAAGCGGCACCGCTTTTTTAAATGCTGCGGTTACCACGTCTTTTACGCTTTCTACGGTTTGGGTATTGATATTGTCGGCAAATTTAAAGTTGGCGAAGGAAAGACATTTAACCAGCGTTGCCTTCTCCGGCATAATGACCGGTTTGTTGGCAACATCGAGTTCGTCGTTCCACACTTCTTTTTCGAGGTTTTCGATCCACAGCTGAAATATGGCGGGCGCTTTTTCCATGGCATCGTACCGCAAATTCCAGCCGCGCAGAATATCGAGGTATTTTTTCTCCTCGGTACTTAACGTACTTTCATCTACATTGGCCATCATAACGGGCAATGCCGTTTCTGCAAACACATTGAAGTTATCGGTTTGCATTTTCTTCATATCATCGATGGTAACGCCATTCAGCTGCCGCAGGTATCGGTTGATGATGATGCCACGGTAAATGGGATAGCTGCCGCCAAGGTAGAACGGATAGGTTGTATCGGTGGCCGCCTGGTTGGCGCTGCTTACAAAACCACGGGTTGAATCAATTTTGTTATCGTTATGCGGGTTGTCTTTTGGGTCAATGTATCCCTGCCACAGGTATGCGGTATCGGTTCCGGGCATAATAAAATCGCCCTGGCGGCGCCATTTGGCCGGAAATTTTCCCTGCTGCCAGATGGCGATATCACCGCTTTTTGAAGCAAAGACGAAATTCTGGCCCGGGCAATAGAAATATTTAATGGCATCCTCATAATCTGATTTGCTCTTCATGCGGTTGAGCAGGTAAAAGGTTTTCAGTTCGTTTGATCCATCATGCGCTTTCCACCGAACGGCATAATTGGTATAGGCCGATGCCCTGTTGCTTCCGGTGAATGAATTATCATACTGCACCGGCCCAAAGATGGTATGGGCAACCGTATCGTAAAACGGCGCCTGCCCTTTTATTTTAAATGTATCTATGCACAGCTCGCTTTGTTTCCAGGCGCCATTGAACTCATATTGTTCCCTGGTCTGGTCTTTAAAACGAACAACGAAATAATCTTTTACATCGCGGCCGGCATTGGTAACGCCCCATGAGCAGCTATCGTTGAAGCCGATGATCACTGTTGGCGAACCGGGAAAAGTAACCCCATACACATTGTATTGCGGGGTATGCAACTGCATTTCGAACCAAAGGGATGGCAGGTTCAGCCCCAGGTGCGGATCGTTACATAAAATGGGGCGGCCACTTTTTGTTTTGGTTCCATCAACCGCCCAGTTATTACTGCCATTGTCTTTATCGGGTTTATCAACCGGTGTGGGCGCTATATCGGCAAATGTGTTCCATTTAAAATACAGCGAATCGGCAGTAACCGGCATCAGCGGTCTGGCCACGGGGGCGTTGAATGCTGTACCCCTGGGCACAATGGGGTCGAGCGAATCCTGCATTACCGGGTACAGCAGTTCAAAATCTTCCTGGCTTAACACGTTGCGTACATTGGTATATTCGAAATCATTTTCAGAACCGGTAAGGTCATAGCTCATATACTTCAGGAAAAGCGCCGTCTTGAAATTGTTCCAGTGCTCGGGCACATAGTTCAGCAAGCGGTATTCCAGCGGCAATTCATTGGCAGGCAAATGATCTATATAAGCATTTACACCGGCGGTGTATGCATCGAGCATACATTTGGTGTTGGGGTCATTCTCCATACTGTCGAGCGAACGGCTGGCGCCCAGCTTCATACCTACCCTGCGCATATTGCGGTCGTAATTTAAATAGGCATTGTTGGGACCCGCGCCCAGTACTTCCGATAAACGGCCTGCGGCAGCATGGGTTTGAAATTCCATTTGCCAGAGGCGGTACTTTGCGTGCAGATAACCCTGTACCAGATACAGGTCTTCATCGTTCTGTGCAAATACATGCGGCACCATTCTGTCGTCGACGTACACCTGCACTTTTTCTTTTAGCTGAGGTAAATACAAATTGAGGTTGGCATGGGCATCAACAGGCTCGGCATTCTGCCAGAAACCGGTTTGCGGACTGAGAAAACTACCCAGCGGCGGAATGCTTCCTATTGGCATGCTCAGGGTGATGATCAAACCGATAGTTACTACTACGGTAACAATAAGTGGAATAATGCGCATATTGCTAATTCACATCAGGGGTTAGAAGGATTTTTTAAAAGTAGTGCATTTTTTAATACGGAATGCAGCTCCAAGCTGTAAGCTGCAAGCGGAAAACCTCAAAAAATGCATGCTGGCTTATGCCAAAAGCTATTTGCAGCCAAACCTATTAGGAATTTTTCAATTTGTAATAGAAAACTACCACAAAGTTGTATTGTGAGGAAAGCTGGTTATACGGACTTTTGTACTGCAATCAGTGCGATGGATGCCTGGTATAAAAATGAAGTGACATGGAAGCCCGGATATATCAGCGAAAGAAAAGAATGCTTGCCTTGTTGTTTGTGGCGCTTTTACTAATAATATTTTTCGTATAGCAATTATACATTAAAGTTGTTCGCAGTTCAGTAGTCATCAGCAATCGTTTAGTTCATCAACCTTAGAGGTTACAGTCCGTGGTACCGCCCCGACGTTTCGTCGGGGCTTTTTAATGGTCATTCAATTCATTTCCCGCATCGAAAACATTCATGTAAAGTTGATAAACATGCTTCCGCCCGGCCCGGTTTGTTCACGATGGTCACGGCTGGGGGCCGTATGGATAATCTAATACATAATTGGGCAAATTTTAGTAACTTACCTATCAGTTCTTTTATTTATTCGTCACCTAAATATTGTTTGCTATGAAAAAGACAGCCTATTTTGCCATGGCAGTGCTGCTGGTTCCATGGCTGTCCTGTACCAACAACCCGGAGCAGAACATTGCAAGTCCCCCGATGGATAAAGGTGAAAAAGCAAAAATGATCCTCCCGCCCGTGCAGGACACCGTGCTGCAAAGCGGCAGAAAGAACATGTATCTCGCCGGGCACCGCAACCAACCCGGTTTCTTTATTGAACGCTACGTTTTCCCGCCCGGTTACAAAGGAATGCCGCATGTGCATAATTCCGACCTCTATGTTACCATTCTCAGCGGTTCAGCCCATATTGTTATGGATAAAGTATTCGATACCACTATTACCGCCATGGCTTATGGCCCGGGAAGTTATGTGGTTATAAAAGCCGATCAGCCGCATTATGAATGGTTCACCGAAGAATGCACCATGCAGGTTTCCGGGATCGGGCCTAATGAGACGTATTATTTGCCGGAGAATGAGATAAGGAAAAAGTAAGGTTTATGGTTTGTTGTTTATCGTTTATTGTTCTTAAATGCGCGAGTTAATAATTAGTTGGGAAAATCAAAGCGCGGCAGCAACCACAAACCACAAACAACAAACTACAAACAATTAATAACCCCCTGAAGCTCCCCTGTTGTATTGAACGCATGCAATACAATCCGTAATCTTTCTCCCCCTGCCGGAACCGTAGGATATAAAATGGCACGTACATCGAGCCCGGCGGTCTGCAGATCACCGGCCACCTTTTTTACCCGGTCGTTACCGGGTACAATAACTATTTGTATCGGCGTATCGGATACCAGCTTTTCACAATTGATGTTCGCCAGCTGAAAAGTATTTATCAGTTGTTGCAAATGCGCCCTTTCGGCACGCATTTGCGGAAATAACTCATATGCACAACGTATAGCGGCCACGCTGGCCTCGGGCAATGCTGTGCTATAGATGAACGACCGGCAGAAATTGATGAGGTAATTGCGCAACCGCCCGCTGCCCAGCACAATGGCGCCATGGCAGCCTACCGCTTTTCCAAAAGTATGTATACGGGCAAAACAGACGGCCTGCAGGTTGAGTTGCTGCACCAGTCCTTCTCCCTGCCCGCCCACTACACCGGTAGCATGGGCTTCGTCAACGATCAAATGCGCGCCAAACTGTTCGCATAATGCGCTGATGGCCGTCAATGGCGCCATATCGCCATCCATAGAGAACACCGATTCCGTAACAACGAATATCTCGCCGGTAGCTGCCTGCAGCCTTCTTTCCAGGTCTTCGAGGTCATTATGCCTGAATGAAAAGGATTGGGCAAAACTGAGGCGAATGCCATCGCGCAGGGAGGCATGACTGAGGTAATCGTAAATGATGGTATCGCCGCGCTGCGGCACACAGCTCAGCAACCCCAGGTTGGCATCATAACCTGAATTGAAGATCAGCCCTGCCTCGGCCGCATGAAAGGCAGCCAGCATTTGCTCCGTTTCTTCAACCAATGCATAATTACCCGCCAGCAGGCGCGAACCGGTACTGCCATGTTTAAAAGCATGGGCGGTTTCACCCAGCTTTTTTTCAATCAGCCCGTTGTGCACAATACCCAGGTAATCGTTTGAACAGAAATCGGTTCTGTCATTGGGCAACTGCAGGCGGCGGAAAGCATTCTGCTGCTGCCGCCCGTTGAGCTTTTTCAGGAGGAATGAGTCGTTTATCACCCCCCAAATATATCATACTTAGGCATTAACTTTGTGCACTTTATGAGCACTACCAACGAAACCAAAAATATCCTCGGGCTGCACCTGCCCACCGATCCGCGCTGGGTGAACCTGGCCGAATTGTCGCTGGAATATATTCTTACCGATCATGCGTATTGCGAGCAAAAGGCAGCTACCAGCTGCATTTCCCTCATACAGCGATACAGCGAATTGGAAAAGCTGGTGACTGATCTGGCCCCCATTGTTACCGAAGAATGGGGACACTTTCGCCTGGTGCTGGCCGAACTGCAAAAACGCAACCTGAAGCTGGGCAAACAGCGAAAGGATGAATATGTAAACCAGTTGCAGTTATTTCAAAAGAAAGACGGTAGCCCGGAACAAAGGCTGCTCGATAAGCTGTTGATCTTTGCCCTGATAGAAGCCCGCAGCTGCGAACGCTTCAAACGCCTGAGCGAAGGCCTCGATGATGAATACCTGCGCAATTTCTACCGCCGTTTTATGGAAAGCGAAGCCGGCCATTATCATTTATTCATAGAGCTGGCCGAAACCTATGTTGAAAAATCAATTGTACGCAAACGGTGGCAGGAATGGCTGGCTTATGAAGCGGAGTTGATGCAGAAGCTGGAAGTAAGAGGAGATCGGATGCACTAGTTTATGGTTTATAGTTTATTGTTTATGGTTGCTGCCGCGCTTTGAGGTTAACTATTAATTTTGAACTCGCGTATAAATAACAATAAACAACAAACCATAAACTATAAACTCCTTCTTAATTTCTCCAAATATACTTTTACATACTCATCCACCTTCTTCCTCCGGTATTGCATTACCCACCGCGGATGCGGCAGCGGAATTATTTCCTTAAAGAAGCCGTGCTTTGCATTGATCTTCTGAAAGATCCTGTAATTGGTACCTTCGCCCAAACAAAAACAATGCTCACGCGTAGTTGCAATGGTTTCCAGTTGTTCGTTGATGCATTGTAAAATGAACGGCTCGCTGTTCTTCAGTAACTCCTTATCGTCATAATAGTTCAGGTTAACGCCATCCTTCGTAAAACCCAGCGGCGACATGGCCGTAATATAAAAATCATAATAGAATGCTTCGGCCCCGCCATACGCTTCTACCACTGCATATATAAAATGCGACGACAACTCCGCTTTTTTCGGCAGGTCATTATCAATGCCGCACACTTCTTTCAGGCGTATGGGATCGGTGAACGGAACACCGGTAACGCCGCCGCCAAAACGCCCGGGATTGATACCGAAGATGAACGTACGCGGATGATGATCGTTGTAAAATCTGGTATAGAACGTTTCGGCCAGTTGCCAGGCCTCCGCATCGGCAAATGGGTTCATAATGGCCACACCGGCCGGTAATTTGATATGCGGCGCCAGGTTTTTACAGAAATTCAGAATTGCATTCGATTGCGTAAGTTTTTGAGCGGCGGTGTTCATGTTCGCTTATTTGGTATTTTGGCAGCACCAAATTTCACGTAAAAATAAGCTATGAACCGAAGATCATTTGTCAAAAATACCGGCCTGGCATCAGCGGGTTTATTATTACCCACTGCCGGTATTTTCGCAGCGGCTGAGCCCGCCGTTAAACTGGGTTTTATCGGCGTTGGCCTGCGCGGCCAGGGTCACCTCGACAATGCGCTTCGGCGTAAAGATGTTAATGTGGTGGCCATCTGCGATATTGATGAGCGCATGCTGGAACGGAGCGCCAGCCTGTTTAAAAAAGCCGGCAAACCCATGGCCAAAGTGTATAAAGACGATGTGAATGCATGGAAGAAAATGCTTGAACTGAAAGAGCTCGATGCTGTGATCATCGCCACGCCCTGGGAATGGCACACACCCATGATCATAGGCTGCCTTGAAGCCGGCATTAAATATATCGGTACCGAAGTAATGCTGGGCATCACCCTGCAAGATCACTGGGATGTGGTAAAGGCCGCCGAACATCACAAAGCCCATGTGATGATGCTTGAGAATGTTTGTTACCGCCGTGATGTAATGGCCGTGTTGAACATGGTAAGGCAGGGTATGTTTGGTGAACTTATTCACCTGCAGGGCGGTTATCAGCACGATCTGCGGCATGTGAAATTCAATAATGGAACACAAGCCTATGGCGGCGGCGTTGAATTTGGGGAGAAAGCATTTTCAGAGGCGCGCTGGCGTACAGAGCATTCGGTGCATCGCAACGGTGATTTGTATCCTACCCATGGTATCGGTCCCGTTGCGGAAATGATCAATATCAATTACGGTAACCGCTTTGTATCACTCTCCAGCTTTGCCACCAAAGCGCGCGGATTGCACAACTTCATTGTAAAGAACGGCGGCGAACAACACCCCAATGCCAAAGTGGAATTTAAACTGGGCGATGTAGTTACCACCATGATCAAATGCGCAAACGGTGAAACCGTATTGCTGCAACATGATACCAACCTGCCCCGCCCCTACTCGCTTGGTTTTCGCGTGCAGGGCACCAAAGGCATCTGGATGGATGTAAATAATTCGCTCTACATTGAAGGGGTAAGCAAAACCAATGATCAATGGGAAGATGCAAAGGCATATCTCGATCAATACGATCATCCGTTATGGAAACGCTGGGACGCTTCCACGGAAGGCGCCGGTCATGGCGGCATGGATTTCTTTGTGCTGCATGCATTTGTTGAATCGGTAAAACGTAAGACCAGAACGCCCATGGACGTGTACGATGCAGCAGCGTGGAGCGCCATTACCCCATTGAGCGAGCAAAGCATAGCACTGGGCAATGAAACGGTGGAGTTTCCGGACTTTACAAATGGACAATGGATGTATAGGAAAAACAGGTTTGCTTTTGGGGATGAATATTAGTTTGTCGTTAGTCTTGTTTGTGGTTTGTGGTTGCTGCCGCGCTTTGAGGTTCACTATTAATTTTGAACTCGCGTATAAAAAACAACAAACCATAAACCACAAACCATAAACTTACAAATATATTCCTCGCAGTCTGTTTCTTATTGCAGGAAGTATCTTATATCTTCATCAAGATTCAAAAAAGGATATTTCCGCTGCAGTTCCTGCGCCTTCTCCAGATGGGTTTTTAAAAATCTTTTATGCGCTTCGGTTGAAGGCTGAAAAGGTTTGTGTTTACGGGCTATCACTATCTTTTTTATTTCTTCTGCCAGTTGCTGCGCTTTCTCATCAACAAAATGCCGCATGAATTTGTCGAGCACAAATGAAGTAGCCTGGTAATTGGGATGCACCATATCGATATCGTAGAACCGGTAATCACGCAACACATCTATCACCAGCTCATATGCCGGAAAATAATACAGCCGGTCGAATTTATTCACCATGTGATGAACAACTTCTATCAGCCTTGCCTTGCTGCGGTTATTATCGATAACGCCATCGCGGATATGCCGCACGGGGCTTACCGTAAAGATCACCTTCAGGTTGGGGTTGAACTGGAACAACTGGTGCAAACAGTTGTCGAGCATGGTAGTAGTTTCCTCGATGGTGAGCAGGTGTTTATTGAACCAGCCGGCAGGTGTGCGGTGGTTATTGGCTACGGCGCCGCGAACTGCGCCACGGCGAAATGAAACAGGCACCTGTTCGGTCAACCGGTATGAAAAGGAAGTGCCTAAAGTAATGATAAGCCAGTTGGCAGTTTTCAGGTAAGCATGCGCTTCCTGTTGTGAGGCATTGATGCCGCGCAGGCATTCCTGCAGATCGGTTTTCGAGAACCGGCTGTGGTGTTGCCAGCTTTGCCAAACCTCGTTATAATAAAAAAGCTCTTCAGTTTGAAACTGTTTGTTCTGAACATATGAAACCAGACTGCTTGCCACACTGGCCGGATCAAACAAAATACCATTGGGATTCTGCAGCACACTGAACTTAAGCTCGTCGAGCTTTTCGCCGATGTGCTCTGTGAAGCACGACCCCATTAACATGATATTATCCTGGTAATTGATGGGGTTCGACAAAGTGGAGATCTGAATCGGTATCTGGAGGTCCATAATCACATTTATCAGGTTTATACATTAAGAGATAAGGTTGGTACTATATCAGGAGAATTTCAACAACAAGCCCGCAGGGCGGCTTTGGATATCGTGCACAATGGCACATGGCTTACCTGGTAATAGCCGATAGTGAAGGGCGGTTCCGCTGCAATATAAAGCAGGTAGGTATAAAAATGCAAATCAGGGCAAATGGCAAACCGCGTTGCGGTTTCCCTGGCCAGGCTACCATGCCCCCGCGTTCATTGGGACAGGTTGTGGCGCGGTTTATAGCGCTTTTCATAAGGTAAATATTTCGTTAGCTAAGTTAACACTTTTCGCCAGCGC
>CBIHPC010000176.1:0-12725 GCA_966211305.1 uncultured Niastella sp. | reverse complement strand
TGATATTCATGGTGGTTGATTTGCCGGCCCCATTGGCGCCCAGCAACCCCACCACCCCATACTCATCGATGTCGATATTGATATCG
This sequence comes from uncultured Niastella sp., assembly GCA_966211305.1. Taxonomy (GTDB): domain Bacteria; phylum Bacteroidota; class Bacteroidia; order Chitinophagales; family Chitinophagaceae; genus Niastella. Next base: position 12,639 of record CBIHPC010000176.1, on the reverse strand, counting down.
CGTATAGCCCAGGTACTGTTATACCGGTGCGAAAGGCCTTCTATTTTTAAGATTCCAGACATAGTAAGGTTATAATGAAAAAATAATAGCAGTAATGAATGAAACAACCCTTACAGGCCGCTTCGTCACTACCGGATCAATGTTTTTATTTAATTAAGAGATGTGTAGGTTTCTATCAACATCACTTTTTGGGTGCCCGGGTCGCCCGGTAAACCGATCAGCGCCAATGTGAAATTCCGGAACCGCCGTTGATTGCCAGGGTTGCTGACATTAATACCTGTAACATCGAAGCTGCTGATCAGTGTGCCGCTAGCAGTATTCCTGAATTCAAAAGTATACTTGTTTACAGCGGCTGTTGCCGGGTAATTTGTAAACCCCGTAATGTTTTTATAAAAAAGATTGCCGGCTTCAGAACCATTTGCCGCGCCTGCCAGGTTTACACTAACCGGCTCACTGCCGGCCATGAGGTTCACAAACCTGATACCAAGGCTGCTGTCGCCGGCCGGATGATAAGGCGGCGTATCTATCGTAAACAACGTGTCGGGTGCGGTTAAAGTACCGGTAAGGAACAAAGTGTAAATAGTGCCCGGCGTCAGGGTGAACGTAAGATCATACAAAGGCGCGTTATGCGTATTGGTATCGGGATATTTGTAAATGGCCAGCCGTTGTTCGCCGGTATACGATAAGTTCTGGTTATTTTTATCTGCTTTGCCGTATTCCAGCTTCAGGGCATTGCGGTAAACGATGGGCCCGGTACCGCTGAAGTTGGTAACCAATGAAGGGGTACTGTTGGGCACTGCATTAATAAGCGTAAGCGATGCCGTTCCGGGAAAAGATCGTTGCTTGGAACAAGCGAGCGCCAGACATACGATCAGTATTGTTATTATAATTCTCATTACCTGATTTTTAAATTCATTAATAATGGAGCGGAAAGACAGATATTCAGTTATTCAGTTGTTCAGTTGAACCACAAACTCAATAACTCAAAACTTAATAACTGAACAACCGGCCTCAGTATTCCGGGTTCTGCTCCAACCTCGGGTTTACCTGTATCTCAACCGGCGGTATGGGATACAACAGTTGGTAATTGCCGGTCCAGGGTTGTTTACTGGTCATGGCACTCAGTACATCATGCGCTTTATTAGTGCGTTTCAGATCGAGCCAGCGATGCCCCCACTCCGCAAATAATTCTACCTGCCGTTCGCGGGCCACAGCGGCGATCACCTCCGCCTGTGTTAAAGTAGCGGGTAACACAGGTACGTTTGCGCGGTTACGGATCATATTCAGGTCGTCTATAGCTGTGGTAAGACTGCCTGCCCCATTGGCAGCAGCTTCAGCCCGTATGAGATACATTTCTGCCAGGCGTAGCATCATATAATATTCCGTAGGCGCCGCATTGATAACCCCCTGGGAAAACCCGGTCCTGTATTTATAAGGATAATAATTTGTACCGTTGTTACTGCCCGCCCAGGTGGTACGGCGGCGGTCGCCTGTTTCAAATGTATTCAGCAGCGACGCCGTAAGACAATAACGGGTTACACCTGTTGCAAAAGGATTGGGCAATAACGCATACCCTTCTATGGTACCGTTCTTGTAAGTGGCATCGGTAGTACCCTGCTTTAACTGCCAGATTGCTTCCCTGCTTTTGATCAGGAACACATTGGCCAGATCGGTTTCCAGGCCAAATAACGAAGTATTGGCGATAACGGCAGTGGCCTGTTCTGCTGCTTTCGCATATTCGCCTGTATACAGGTACACCCTTGCCAGCATGGCCGTAGCGGCCCACTTCGTAGGCAAGATCCTTTCTTTGGCTGCGCCGCTCTTGGCATAATCGGCCGATAAACCTTCCTGTGCATCCAGCAGGTCTTTGATCACCTGGTCATACACGGCACGAACCGGGGCCCGGGGCAAAGACCGCGTTTTATTAAAGTCCACGGTCAGTACCAGGGGCACATCGCCAAACAGGTTGATGAGATAGAAATAACAATAAGCACGAACGAATTTAGCTTCAGCAGAAAGCTCCCGCCGCATACTGTCGCTAAACGATGTTGATTCGGAAGCGGCAATACCCTCGATGGCAGAATTGGCGTTGTAGATAGTTTTATAAGCGCCTGTCCATACCGTACTACTATAAGCATTATCGCGTAATAACTGGTTTGATGCGAAGCCGGTTATGTTGGCATCGATAGCTCCATTATAGAATAGTTCATCGGCCGACATTCCACCAAGGATGGTTGCATAACCGTTGCTGAACGATAATGGACCATTCACCATTACCGAGTATACCCCGGCCATAGATGTCAATGCCTGTGCATCGGTCCTGAACATTTCTTCAGATGTAATGCTATTGATCGGCAAAGGCACCGTAACCATTTTTTTGCAGGATGCCGTACTGAGGCATACCGCCACACAAAACCCGGCCAACACGATCACTCTTTTATGAATATGCATAACAATAGAATTAAAAATTAAAGGAGAGCTTACCGGCAATGATCCTTGATTGCGGCAGGGTGCCAAAAGCTGTTTCAGGATCTATGCCTTTATAGTTTGTGATGGTAAATACATTCGACATATTCACCGAGAAGGTAGCGCCCTGCATATGCAGTCTTTTACAGGCGGCATCAGGTAAGGAATATCCCAACGCCAGGTTGGCGCAGCGGACAAAAGAAGCATCTGCATAAGCGCCATCTGATTTGGCAAACCAGGAATCGGGGTTTGTGGCAATGGTTGAAAAATGGGGATACATCGTTTGATCGCCCGGTTGGCGCCAGTGGTCATTGTAAATATAAGCCGGTATATTGCCCATATTACCCCCAGGCCCCACATAGGGTATTAAACCCATTTGCTTTTTGAAATTGAAGAACATACTTAACGAAATACGTTTGTAGTTGAACTGGCTCGAAAATCCGCCGCTGTATCTTGGCGTGGGATCAAGGGCTATATACCGGTCATCGGCACCTGATAAGGGCGGCGCATTGTCATTCCTGGTAATAAGCCCATCATGATTATAATCGTACACCGCGCGGCGGCCGTTCTGGGGATTGATACCCAGGTAATGGTACAGGTACTCTGTGTTCAGCGACCTGCCGATCAGTTGTTTTGTATAATACGGCGAAAATTCAAAGTCGGGATAGTCAAGCAGCTTGTTCCGGTTCACGCCAATATTGAAACCAACCGTCCAGGAGAGCTTTTTACTGGCGATCACCTGTGCATTCAGATTTCCTTCCCAGCCACTGTTTTCGACATTGGCCGGTGAATTACCAACTACCGTTGCAAAACCGGTATACGAAGGTGTAGGAATATTAGTTAACTGATTATTGCAGCGATTGCGGTACCACGTAGCGGTGAGAGTGATCCTGTCTTTCAGAAAGCCCATTGACAGATCGACATTTATTTTTTTATTCTCCTGCCACTGGTAGTCCTGGTTCACGGCATGTATGGGCGTCATGGGCCTGATGCCGTTATACACCGGCATACCGGTGCGCGGCAATGCCCATTCGGAAATATACTGGTAACTGCCGCCAGCATCCAGCCCTGTTATCCCATAACTGGCGTTGAGTTTTAAATAACTCCACCAGGCGGGCAATACCGGTTGCAGCCATTCTTCTTCAGAGGCTATCCAGCCGGCGCCGGCCGACCAGAAATTACCAAACTGCCGGCCGGGCCCGAAGTTGGAAGAACCATCGCGATTGCCTGCCAGTTCCAGGATGTATTTATTCTGCCAGTTATAATTGATACGCCCATGCAGGCTCGCATATTTCTTTCGAGCATCGCTTTGGGCGCTCGACATGATGGTGGCATTTGAAATCGACTTTATCAATGCATCGTTGGTATAACCAAAACCAGCCAGCGTAGTTCCACCAGTATGCGAGCTTTGCCACGTACCACCGGCCATTACTTCCAGCCTGCCGCTGCCTACATACGTTGTATAGTTCAATTGCGGCTCAACATTCCAGTTATTAATAACGGAGTTACCGAAATTAGCCGAGCCAACCGGATTGGCAATTGGGTTCTGTGCGGCGATCGGATTGTAGTATTCCGTATTTGTTTGTGCGTTGTTGTAACCGCCATTTATGCTCAGCGTCAAACCCTTTGTAAACACATAGCTCAAACGAAGGCTCGTATTTATAAAGTTTACGCTGGCAATGGACGGCTGAAACACACTCGCAAAAGGATAAGGTGTAGTTGCAGGCAGCCCCGCCAGGTTCCATTCCGTATAGTTCAGTTCACCTTTTTCATTAAAAATACGCGGCATATTGGGCGGCAGCGTAATCAGGGACGGTGAAGCGATCGCTTTCACATAGGTGTAGGCATATACAGCCCGAAGATCGATCGACAATTTCTGATCGGCGCTGCGGTGGGCGATGTTCGATTTAACATTGATCCGCTGGTTCTTTCCATTCAGCGTGGTAATATCCTGGCTATTGGTAAACCCGGCCCCGATATCAAATGAAGTAAGCCGGTCGCCACCCGAAACACTAATGGCGGCATCTGTGCTTTTTGCCACGCCCCACATTTCCTTTTGCCAATCGGTATACCGCGTGGTATCCCATGCAAGTTCCGGAAGATAAGCCGTAGTGAGCGGATAACCGTCGTTCTTCATGGCTTCGCGACGCATTTGTAAATACTCGGGTGTTTTAAGCACATCCCACCGGCGGGGCGCCATGCTCACAGACTGCTGTACGTTCACATCCATGCGCGTTTTACCAGGTTTTGCTCTTTTTGTCGTAATGAGGATAACGCCATTGGCGCCGCGCGAACCATATATGGCGGTAGCCGCTGCATCTTTTAACACGGATATGCTTTCGATATCGGCCGGATTGATGCTGAACAGCGGACTTTGTCCTTTGGTATTTGATATAAGGCCTGTTTGCACAAAACCGGTTGAACCATTAGCATAGCTGCTCCTGAATCCTGAATTGGTAGTGATGTCTAGAACAGTAAGCGGCATCCCATCTATAACATACAGCGGGTCCGATACCAGGTTGGGGTTAATGGTATTGCGGCCTCTTATTTCCACCTTAACCGGCGCGCTCAGGTAACCGCTGGTGGGGGTTATCAGCACCCCGGGTACGCGGCCATTCAACGCTAACAATGGGTTCATCACCGGTTGTTTGCGAATATCATCGCCCGATATTTTTACAATATTGCCCACTGCCAGCCGCTTGCTTGTTTTTCCATATGCTTCTACCACTTCTTCATCAAGCACATTCACGGCAACGGAAAGCTGTATCATCATTTGTCGTTGCGCTTCCTGCAACTCCACCTCGCGGGTGGCATAGCCTACAAAGCTCACTACTATTTTACTCTTTGCAGCCGGCATAGGAATACTAAAGATGCCCTTTCCGTTGGTAATGGTACTGTTACCTGTTCCTTTAATGGTAACCGAAGCCCCGGCCAGCGCCAGGCCATTCATATCCATCACCAGGCCGCCCAGCATGGGTTGCGCTGCGGGCCTCACCGTCGTATCCGCTTTCGATGGTACCGGCGGCACCTCTTTTCGCGAAATAATAATGGTCTTGTTCTGCAGCGAAAACCTGAGCGATTGATCGTTCAGGATACAGGTAAGGAACAGCTGCAAAGAATAATTCTCGGCCCTGATGGAAACCGGCTTTGCATTTTGCAGAATGCTTTCGTCGAAGAAAAAAACATAACCCGTTTGTTTCTCCACGACGGCAAATAATTTTTCAAGCGGTACATGCTGCCCCGAAAAAGTTACGGTTTGTGAATGTACGCGGGCGGTTACCTGTAAACATGCGCCCAACAATAAGATTGATGTTAGTTTCATCACTAACAGAGTTTTGGTGATGCCGTGGCGTCTCTTGCAGACCGGCCGGCAAAATGAAACCCGTCCATTCTCTGCCAACTGGCGGATTCGGCGGGCAAAGCCATTAAAATGCATAGATTTGCATGGTTTGGGTGATAGAATGTTTACCTCTCCTCCCGATTGCTATCGGGATCGGGAGAAAGCAGTCCTGCCGGGACTTTCTTACAACATGGTTACCCAAACTTTCGCCGGGTTCCGCTCCAACGGAACCCGGTTTTGTTTAGATACCGGAAAGCGTTATGGAAAAGGTTTATAGGTAGGTTTGGTTCTTATGGTGAAACAATCAGTTTCTTTCCTTCTATCCGGAATTTTATATCGAGGTCCTGCATTATGTTTACCACCTGCGAAAGGTTCAGGTCACGGGTGATCTTGCCACGGAATATCCGGTTGGGAATATTTCCTTCAAATTGTACTTCTATATCGTACCACCTCGCCAGTTGCCGTAATACCGTTTGCAGGCTGGCGTGATTGAAATCGAATAGGCCGCGCTTCCAGGCCATTACCTGGTCAATGTTTGGTGAATGGTCAATGGTCAATGATGAATGCTGCGTGGTGCGTGGTGAATGGGCCGCGAGCACAGCCTGTTCTCCCGGTTTCAGCATTACCTGTTCGGGCTTTTGCGTTACGCGTTCAGCGTTCTGCGTTACGCGTACGGATCCTTCTATCAATGTGGTTCTGATATCCGGTTCATCGGAATAGGCGCTGATATTAAAATGTGTTCCCAACACTTCCACCCGGCCTGCCCCCGGCCCCCCGGAGGATGGAAGAATATCAACAATAAAGGGAACCTTTTCTTGTTCCCCTTCAGAGCCTGTCCCCACTTGTCGGGAAGTTAGGGGTGCCACTTCGAAATACGCTTCTCCGGTAATGGTTACATTCCTTGTGTTACCTGTAAAGACAACGGGAAAACGGATGGAAGACAGCGCATTCAGCCAAACCTTTGTACCGTCTGACAATACAAGTGGTGGCGATTGTTGCCCGCGGTTCGTCGTTAAAGTATTATAGAGAACGGACGATGTACCGGATTTTTTAATGGATTCGTTGCCATTATATGAAACAATCCCCTTCTGCTGTTGCACAGTTGTTTGTCCCTGCACAGCCAGCTGACCCGCTTGCGAACTGTCGATGATGACCTTGCTGCCATCGGCCAGGGTTAGCACTGCTTTTGTGGTTCCCGGCGCTATATCATTAACAGGTTGATCCTGCTGTACAACCACCGGTGAAGCGGGTTGCCGGTTTTGATAGAATAACCAGGCGCCCACGCCAACAAATAAAAGAACAGCGGCCGCCCAGGCCAGGCGGTAGCGGCGGAAAAATGCCAGTGGGCGAACCGCCGGCAGTTGTTGAACCGCTTCATAATTACGGATGGCTTCTTCCAGCTGTAATTGAAAATCATTTGGAATGGACACACTACCGGAGTATGCAGCTGGTTGAAGTTTGCATTGGGCATATATGCGATGAAATTCTTCCAACCCTACTTCGCTGTACCATTGAAAGAAGGCAATAGCCTCTTCCCCGGTAAGCGTACCGGCTCCGTAACCTTCCATCAATGCTATGATCTTTTCATCTTTCATATATTCGGCTTGTTACTGACAACTTTTTATTGCCACATAGAGATAAAGCTCTTTTCATGTTTTTAAATTTATTAATTTGAAAGAAAATAAATGCTGATCACCCATGCCTTCTAAAAATTCGGCTGGCCATCTCCTTTACTTACAGATTAAGGTTTCATTATCACTGACAATTCAGCCTTCAAAACGGCTACCCCTTTTTGTCATTTTTTCTAATAAAAATATAATAGCAGGAAAAGAAGGATATCTCCCGTGTTTTGCCGCAGCGCTTCTTTCACCGATTCGAATGCCCCATACAAATGCTTTTTTACCGCCGAGATGCTGATCCCCATTTCATCAGCGATCTCACCAAGGCTCAGATTTTCCTGCGTTCGCAACAGGAATATTTTTCGCTTTTGCTCACTTAACCGATTGATGGCATCGATGGCTGCCTGGTAATATTGTTTGTATAATAATTCCTGGTCGGGTGAAGGCCCGGCATTTTTTATGGATTCATCGGCAAGGAATTGCATCACCCGCCGGCCCACTTTCTTTCTCTTCAACAGGTTGAACAATAAGTTCTTTGCCAGCGTATAGGCATAGTCTTCAAACGATCGAACCAGCAACAGCGATTCCTTCGTTTTCCAGATCTTCAAAAAAGTTTCATGAATGATCTCCTGCGCATCTTCATGCGATTGGGCCATAAATGCAATGGAAGTATATAACTGCGGGTAATAAAAACTGTATAAGCGGCCATATGCAACCTGGTCTCCATCAGCAGCGGCACGAACCAGTGAAGCTTCATCGGGGATCCGCGCAACTGCGGTATTATCGTTGGGGACGGTCGTCAATTAAGCAGAGTATGGTTATCTGCAATATTAACTTTTTTTGCGGGTATCTTTCCGGGTATCTACGTCTATCTTATTAAAATGTAAGGACGACAAATATTTGTTTACATGGGGGTGTCTGAATAGTGAGTTCGATTGTCATTACAGGTTTCAGCTTATGCAAACGATTGCGGGAACCGATTACAACGGACAATTTTCATGATAGTTCACCAGTTCGATCGGTGTTCTTTCCATTTCAAAACCATCGTAACGCTGCAGAACCTGGTCTAGCACCGCATTGATGAGCTCCGGTTCTGTTGAAGTTACCAGTTGTGTGCGGAAGTCTTTTATCCCGGGCAACCCTTTGAGATATTGAAAGTATTGCTTGCGCATGGAATACACACCGGCAACGGGGCCTTTCCATTGAAGCGATTTGCGTAACTGCTCTTTACAGACTGCCACGCGTTCGGCAACGGTGGGCGCGCGCAACTGTTCGCCCGTGTTATAATAGTGACGTATTTCGCGGAAGATCCAGGGATAACCGATGGCAGCACGGCCTACCATTATGCCATCAACGCCATACCGGTTTTTGTACTCCAGCGCCTTTTGTGCGCTGTTGATATCACCGTTACCGAAGATGGGTATATGTATACGCGGGTTATTCTTTACTTTGGCAATAAGGCTCCAGTCGGCCTCGCCTTTGTATAACTGGCAGCGGGTACGGCCATGAATGGTGAGCGCTTTGATGCCAACATCCTGCAGTCGTTCGGCCACTTCTTCAATGTTCTTTGAATCATCATCCCAACCCAACCGGGTCTTAACGGTAACAGGAAGATTCGTTGAACGTACACAGGCTTCCGTCAACCGTACCATCAGTGACACATCTCTCAACACACCCGAGCCGGCGCCCTGCGCAACAATGCCTTTAACAGGACAACCGAAATTAATGTCGAGGAGTTCCGGTTGCGTTACATCCACTATTTTGGCAGCCAGCGCCAACCGGGCTTCATCACCGCCAAAAAGCTGGATGCCCGTGGGCCGTTCTTCATCGAAGATATCGAGCTTTCTGCGGCACCGGATGGCGTCGCGGATCAATCCTTCGCTTGAAATGAATTCTGTAAATACCAGGTCGGCTCCGTTGGCTTTGCATACCACCCTGAAAGGCGGGTCGCTTACATCCTCCATGGGCGCAAGCAGCAACGGAAAATCGGGGAGTTGTATGTTTCCTATGGGCACCATTCGGGTGCAAAATTGCGTCAAAAACGCCGGGGAACAAAACCTTACTTTACATTTCTCAGAAAAGGATCAGATTCAGTGTTTTAACTGATATAAGCCTTAATGGTGAACTTTGTTCACCTGCGCATGAACCCCTGATTGCCAATTGCCTGTTGGCCATTGCCTGTTGATCATTCAACACACCTGTTGCCAAAACTGCACGGTGCTGTTGAAAAGGTTTTTCACCACATGCACCTTCCCAAAACGAACACGTGGCATGCCGGCTTTGCAACCCTGCGCCCTTTTCTTTCCCGTAATACTAATTAAAAAAAAAGAACAGAAAGAAAGCTGAATATGCAAAGGATTAACCCGTATATACAGGAATACTTTTTCGCCTTGCTTTTTTACAAACAAACCTGTTAGTATAAACGCAGTCAACCTACAAACTGCCGGCAATTACGGAAACGTTTCCGCAAATAAATTGCATCATTCTCTACTATTTAAGTGTCTAGTTTCGTTCATTACACTCTAAACACCGACTTCCTTATGCAGAAAATCTGTATGCTGCTGTTGATCTTAGCCTCATGCCTGGATGCAGCAGCTCAACAAAAAAAGATTACCGGAAAAGTTTCTTCTACGGCCAACGAGCCACTACCGGGCGTCAATGTACAACTAAAGGGTACCGATATCCTTACCGCTACCGACAAATCCGGATCCTTTACCATCATGGTTCCCGACAATCAAAAAGCATTGCTTGTATTTTCTTCTGTCGGATTTGCAACGCTGGAGTCAGATGCATCCGGCAAAAGCGACATACAGGTCACTTTACGGGAAGCCTCAACCGAACTAAGCGATGTAGTGGTAGTTGGTTATGGTACCTCACGTAAAAAAGACCTGACCGGTTCCGTTGGATCGGTAGGGTTGCAAAGTGTAGACAAAACGCCTGTTTTTGGCACCAGTCAGTTGATGCAGGGCCGGGTGGCCGGCGTGCAGGTAACCCAAACCAATTCGCAGCCGGGCGCATCGTTCACCGTGCGCATTCGCGGTACCAACTCCATCACCTCAAGCAGCGACCCGTTGTATGTGGTAGATGGCTATGCCGGCGCCGACATCACGGCTTTGAACCCCAACGACATTGCTACTATTGATGTATTGAAAGACGCTTCGGCTACGGCCATTTACGGAAGCCGGGGCGCTAACGGCGTTGTAATGATCACCACCCGCCGGGGCGCTGCCGGAAAGAAGACCGTGAATTTCGATATGTATACCGGCGTTCAGCAGGTGGCTAACAAACTCGACATGATGAATGCACAGCAGTATGCCCGGCATGTGAACGAAGCCGCGCCCAAAACATCGCCTGCGTATCCGCTGGCATATACCGATGCACAGATCGATGCCATGGGTGCCGGCACCGACTGGCAGGACGAACTGTTCCGTTCAGCCGGCATTTCCAATTTCAACCTGGGTTTTAACGGCGGCACTTCCGATGCCCGTTATTATCTTGGACTGAATTATTTCAGACAAGACGGTATTATTATAGGTTCCGATTACAATCGCGGTACCCTGCGTTTCAACCTCGATAGTAAAGTGAGTGATAAGATCAAAATGGGCCTTAGCTCACAGATCTCTTATGAATCGCAATTACAGGCAAACGTAAATACAACGGGCGGCAGCGGCGGCGGCACCCTGCTCGATGCCTTGTTGTCGAGCCCCGTTACACCGGTTTATGACAGCACAGGAGCATTCACTTTCGCAAACGGTCCCCAACCCTATGCCATCCTGGTTGGCAACCCGGTTGCAGCGGCTACCCTCAATAGTGATAAAAATAAGAACACCCGCATTTTTGCCAATGTATTTGGCGAATATGAACCAATAAAAGGATTAAAGCTGCGCACCAGTTTTGGCGGCGAATACCGGAACTTCCGCAACGATGTGTTCCGTCCCGCCAACACTTACCTCGGTGCGCAACAAAACGGGTATGCCCAGATAGTTACCAACAATAACTACAACTGGCTGAACGAAAACACCATCACCTATGATAAGAATTTCGGTGGCGGGCATGTTATCAATGCTGTAGCCGGTATTACCTACCAGGAATGGAGAAACGCTTCTGTTACTGCTACCTCAACGGGTTTATCGACCAATAACCTTGGTACTGATAACCTGGCGATTGGTACTGCCGCCGCTGCATCAAATACAAATCAAAACTCGCTGGCTTCCTTCCTTGGCCGCCTTAACTACCGGTTGTTCGACAAATACCTGTTCACTTTCACTTTCCGTGCTGATGGTTCATCGCGGTTTGGTGAGAATAATAAATGGGGGTATTTCCCTTCCGGCGCCATTGCCTGGCGGGTGAAAGAGGAGAACTTCCTGAGGGATATCGACGCCATCAGCGACCTGAAATTGAGAGTAAGTTATGGCTCAACCGGCAACCAGGAAATTGGTTCCTATTTATCGCAAAAACAATACACCGCCAACAGTTATGTGCTGAACCGTACCCGGGTAAGCGGATTCTCCCCGGCTAACCTGCCCAATGCCGGCCTCTCCTGGGAGCCAACAAAGACCTTGGATGCAGGATTCGATCTGAACATATTCGGTAACCGGGTTCAGATCACTGCTGATTATTATAACAAGAAAACCGAGAAGCTGTTGTTCCAGGTAGCCCTTCCTTCCACTTCAGGATTCGGCGCCATGACGCAGAACATTGCCAAAGTACAGAACCAGGGCGTTGAACTGGCGATCAATACCGTCAATATAGATCGGAAGAGCGTGAAATGGAGCACCTCTTTCAATATTTCGGCCAACCGGAATAAGATCCTCGACCTTGGCAACGTACCTTTCCAATATACCGGTAACGTAAGCTCGAACCTGTTCCCCGGCGGCGGCCGTTTTTCTTCCATATTACAGGTAGGCAAACCAATCGGTGAATTCTATGGCTATGTGTTCGACGGCATCTGGCAAAGCACTGCCGATATCACCAAGAGCGGCACCAAACAAAATGTAAAACCCGGTGATCCCATTTACAGAGACCTCAATGGCGACAGCGCCCTGGATGCAACCAACGACCGAACCATCATCGGTCATGCACTGCCCAAATTCACCTATGGCTTTACCAGCAATCTTACAGTAGGCCGGTTCAACCTGTTTGTTCTGATACAGGGTGTTCAGGGAGTCGACATTCTCAATGAGAACAAGATCGAAATGGAGAATGGGGTTCCCT
>CBIHPC010000175.1:0-12748 GCA_966211305.1 uncultured Niastella sp. | reverse complement strand
TGCAATAATTCCTGTTTTAGTTCGTGAACGCTTGCGCTTCTCATAGTTTTAAAAATATTAAAATTACAAAATAGCATAACGCAGGCGAAATGCACAATTATTACCTTTGGTACACTAATTATTCATATGTCGACACTTACCATTACCACCATACAAAGCAATTTGCATTGGGAAGATAAAACCGCCAACCTGCAAATGTTCGAAGAAAAGATAAAGGGACTGCAACAGCGAACGGAAGTGGTAATACTTCCCGAGATGTTCAGTACAGGGTTCAGTATGCAGGCAGAAAAGCTGGCCGAAAAAATGGATGGGCCTACCGTAAGCTGGATGAAAAAATTGTCGGCTGAAAGAAAGATCATAATTACCGGCAGTTTGATCATTGAAGCGGAAGGCAATTACTATAATCGCCTGGTATGGATGTTGCCTAACGGACAATACGGCTTTTATGATAAACGTCATTTGTTTGGCTACGGCGGGGAAGACCAGCATTATACGCCCGGCCATAAACGATTGATCGCTTCTGTGAAGGGCTGGAAGATCAACCTGCTGGTTTGTTATGACCTGCGTTTTCCGGTATGGAGCAGGCAAAAACCAACAGTATCGTCCCTGGCCGACCTGGTAGCTTCAGAAATGGAGGCGCACGACCAGCCGGTACCGCCGCCACAGGAAACAGGATCTTCAGTAATTGAACAGGGGCCCGAATACGATGTGTTGATCTATGTTGCCAACTGGCCCGAACGGCGCAACCATGCCTGGAAAACCCTGTTGCAGGCAAGGGCCATCGAAAACCAGTGTTATGTGGTAGGCGTGAATCGCGTTGGGAATGATGGCAATGATATATATCATAGCGGCGATAGTATGATCGTTGATGCAATGGGAACTGTTATATATACCAAAGCCAATGGCGAAGAGGTGTTTACCACTACCCTGCAAAAAAATTCACTCGAAGAGGTGAGAAACAAATTGCCCTTTTTGAAAGATGCAGACAGGTTTATAATAGCGTAAATAAATTCATATTTTCTCCCCGTCCACCGGAGGGGGTCGGGGGGAGGCCAACCAATAAATCATTCATGTACACAGCATATACCAACGGAAAAATATTCACAGGCGAAAGTTTTGAAAGCAACAAGGCGGTTTTAACAGATAACGAGGTAATAATAGGGTTGGTAAATGCAGACAGCATTCCATCACAATACAGAAACGAGGACCTGAAAGGCTTTGCCATGGCCCCGGCATTTGTAGATATGCAGATCTATGGTGGCAACGGAAAACTGTTCTCACAGGAGTTGAGTGTAGAATCGTTAAACGCTACGTATGAATATTGCCTGCATGGCGGTTGTGCCCATTTTATGATCACGATGGCCACCAATACGATCGAAAAATTCGTACAGGGATTTGAAGTGGTTCGCGCATACTGGCAGCAGGGTGGAAAAGGGTTACTGGGCCTGCACCTCGAAGGGCCATACATCAATGCTTCGAAACGCGGCGCCCATTTAGCAAGCTGTGTGAAAAAGCCTACGGTGGCCGAAGTGGAAATGCTGTTGAAAAAAGGCGAAGGTGTTTTTAAAATGATGACGCTGGCGCCGGAGCAATGCGATGATGAGGTTATAAAATTATTGCAACAACATAATGTAATTCTTTCGGCCGGCCATACCAATGCAACCTACCAGCAGGCCATGGAAGGATTTAATAAAGGTATTCCCGCCGCCACGCATTTATTCAATGCCATGTCGCCATTGCAACATCGCGAACCCGGGATGGTAGGCGCTATCATGAACCATTCTTTTGTAATGAGCAGTATTGTTTGTGATGGGGTACATGTGAATTATGCGGCTGTTCACATCGCAAAAAAAATACTACAACACCGGCTCTTCTTTATAACCGATGCAGTGGCCGAAACCACTTCAGGCGAATATCAACACCTGTTCCGCGGCGACCGCTATGCATTGCCCGATGGTACTTTATCAGGCTCTGCATTGACCATGCTGCAATGCGTAAAAAATGCGGTTGCTCATGCGGGTATATCGCTTGAAGAAGCATTACGGATGGCTGCTGCTTATCCCGCACAGCTTATTAAAGATAAAAAGCTGGGTAAAATTGAAGAAGGCTACCGCCCCGATTTTGTTGTCTTTGATAATTTACTGGAGCTGCAACGGGTTTATTGCTGAGCAATACCGGTTTTCTTTTTTTGCATAATGATGCGGCGAATAACTGCCGCCTTGGGATCAATTCCACGAAGAATGGTTTCGCGGGTAGGCGCCACTATTATATCAGGCATAATACCCCGGCCTTCTTTTACGAGATTCTTATCCATCACCAGCCTGAACTTGGGAAGACGGAAGCGCACCCTGGTGTTGGGTAATGTAACGTCGGGGATCATCCAGGCAGAATTGCCATAGGCGCCGCCGCCGGTTTCTTCCCCAATAACTTTTACGTTTTGTTGTCCCTGTAATGCTTTTACAAACAGGGTGGTGGCCGAAAAAGAATTGCCGCCGGTAACCAGGTAAATATCGCCATTGAAATGGTGGCGTTTTTTGGGATGGAAATAATGGCGTTCAAAATAACCGAAATGATACAGCCCGTCGTTTTTCTTATGCGTTACAAACTGCATCAGCGACCAGTAGAAGGGCTGCCATGAAATGTATTTGTGGTATTTACTGCTTCTGCGAACTGCGTATAACGAGTCTGCGAGTTTGAATTTCTTATCGGCCAGGTAACGGGTCAGCAGGGTAGACAGACCGGCATCGCCCCCGCCATTGGTCCTTACATCAACAACCAGGTGTTGTATGTTGCGGCGTTTCAGTTCGCGAAACGCTTTGCGGTAAAACGACCGTAATCTGTTACCCCTTGCAAATGTATGAACCGTCATGTAGGCAGAAGAAAGCGTGGTATCAATTTGAACGTAACGGGCGCTTAAAGGAAGCAGGTTACGCATTCTTTCTTTGGGTGGCTTTGGTGCGGTAACCGTGGGTGTTTTGGGCGCCTTTTTGGTAGTGTCCTTCCAGGCCGGGTCGAACACAGGCACTTTTACCGTTTGTTCTGTACCGGTGCTATCGATGTAGGTTACCGCTATCTGATCATTCAACCCGATTATGTTCCGGTAAAGGCTTCCAAACGAACCGCTGTTGCTGAGCGTCTGGTACCGGCCGGTTATGCTGTTGCCGTCGCCCGAAATATAGTTCATGAAAGAATCGGTTAGCTGGCGGGTGCTATAGCCATCGATGGCGGTTACCAGGGTGCCGTATTTTAAGATCGAATCTTTTCTGTTGATATTGGCTGTTATGGCCATAGAATCGCGCCAAACCTTAAAGCTCAGGGGAAACATTTTCAATTTGGCGGTATCGATGTACCGGCCGTATTGTTTGGAATATTTTACTGCAGTATGCCCGCAATGCACCTTGCTGATAACGTATGAAAGTACATTGCGGAACTGCATTTCGGTCATGGAATCGGAAATGCGGTTGAAGCCCTCATTGAAGAAAAGGTCCATGCTGTCTTTTGGGGTGAACCAATACAGGCTGGGGTGCGATTCTTCCAGTACACCGCGGAATACGCGATAATCCTGCTGTAATTGCTTTTTGGTGTATTTATGTTGAGGATCAAATGATTGTCGCGATGCAGAGCAGCCAATAAGGCCTGTGACAAAAACAATTATGGCTACTACGTAGGATATCTTCTGCATCATGCAATCACCGTTTATTTTTTAAAGGCGTTCCAGCCCTGGGCAGTAATGTTATGAACCTGCCCGCCTTTGGTATTTATTTTTACTCCTTCAGCGGCATCGGTCATATAACCTATGACGCTAATTTGTTCATTTAAAACGATCTTTTCGTAATCAGATTGTTTCATAGTGAACAGTAATTCATAATCTTCCCCACCGCTGAGTGCGCAGGCCGTTGGGTCTATTTCAAATTTAAAGGCTGCCTTGCGCATTTCATCGGCTATGGGCAATTTTTCCTCATACAATACACAGCCAAGCTGACTTTGTTCGCAAATGTGGAGTATTTCAGAGCTTAGGCCATCGCTTACATCCATCATAGATGTGGGAACAATGTTCTGGGCCTCGAGGAACTCTATAATATCCTTGCGGGCCTCGGGTTTCAACAGGCGGCCGATCACATAACTTTCCCCTTCCAGATCGGGTTGAACCTGTGGGTGTTCCATGTAGATCTGCTTTTCCCGCTCGAGGAACAGCAGTCCAACATAGGCTGCGCCAAGGTCGCCGCTGCAGCAAAGCAGATCGCCTTTTTGGGCGGTATTCCTTTTTACATAATTGCCGGGCGTTACCTCGCCAATGGCGGTAACGGAAATAACGAACCCTTTTTGGGAAGTACTGGTATCGCCGCCAATGAGGTCGACCCCATATTTTTCGCAGGCGGCATAAATTCCTTCATAGAACTCGCTGATGGCTTCCACGCTAAAGCGGTTGCTGAAGCCAATGCTTACCGTTATTTGGGTGGGCGTGGCGTTCATGGCGTAGATGTCGCTCAGGTTCACGATCACGCTTTTGTACCCCAGGTGCTTCAGGGGGGTGTACATCAGGTCGAAGTGGATGCCTTCGATCAGCAGATCGGTGCTTATAACGGTTTGTTTTCCAAAATGATCGATCACCGCCGCATCGTCGCCAACGCCCAGTATGGAAGAAGCGTTCTGCAACTCTATGTTTTTCGTCAAATGTTCAATCAAACCAAATTCGCCGAGGGAGCTTATTTCTGTTCTGCTTTCACTCATGGTGATAATATGAAATCTTTTACAATAAATAGCAATACCTGCCACACTGATCAGAATGAACTGAAACGCGGGCAGGCTGGCTGAAAAAGAATATTAAAGTTATAGAATTATTCGGCAGCTAACGGGATGTCAGTTGGCAGGAAGCAATGAACAACAGGAAATTTTGCGAATTATGGGTTGGTGCGAAAATCAGCAACCCCTGCCAATTGCTTATTGCCAACTGCTGCGCGCCAGCGGGGCGCAATTACGCCTTGTCATTCACCCATTTTAACATATCGTCATGTATTTTTCCATTGGTGGCGGCGATATGGGGTTGATAGGGAGAATAAGGCTTGCCTTCAAAATCAGTTACTTTACCACCGGCTTCTTCTACAATTAAAAATCCTGCGGCACTGTCCCAGGCCTGTAATTTATGCTCATAAAAACCGTCGAACCGGCCGGCAGCTACCCAGCACAGGTCCATTGCGGCTGAACCGAGGCGGCGAACCGGGATCCCGGCCCTGATGAACCGGGAGAAGGCTTCCAGCGGGCCATTTGGAAGATTGATATAGGTATATGGAAAACCGGTTACCAGGCACGATTTCTTAATGTCGCTTTCGATACTTACATGAATGGGCTCGCCGTTAAGCGTAGCGCCTTTGCCTTTTTCGGCGAAATAATATTCCTTAATGAACGGGTTAAGCACAGCGCCCATGAGCATGGTACCATTGTGCTCCAAACCAATGGAAACGCAACAAATGGGGATGCCGTGAGCATAGTTCACCGTTCCGTCGATGGGATCGATGATCCATTTATACTCGCTGTCCATGATGATCTCCCCCGCTTCCTCGCTCATGATGTAGTGGTTGGGGAACTGTTCTTTAATGGTATCGAAAATCGCTTTTTCAGAAGCATGATCGGCTTCTGTAACCAGGTTATTGATACCTTCTTTATTGCTGATCAGCAGATTTTTAGAATTAAAATAATGCTGCATCACTTTGGCGCCGGCTTCGGTGGCGTTTATTAAAGTTTCTTTTAACATGGCGCAAAGATAAGGGGTTACCCGGGTTACAAGTTGCAGGTTACAGGTTGCACGGGATCGCAAAAGGGTTGTGAGCTAATAATTGGGGTTCCGGAATGAAATTACCCCGTACCCTGAACCTTGTAACCTGAAACTTCTGTCCTATTTTGCAGCACAATGCTGTTGTCTGTTATTATTGTGAACTATAATGTTAAATACTTTCTGGAACAATGTTTATGTTCCGTACGGAAGGCTATTGGGGCAGTGACTGTTGAAACCGGCGGGCCTGATGTGGAAGTATGGGTGGTAGATAACAATTCAACCGACAAAAGCATAGAATACCTGCAGGGCCGTTTCCCCTTTGTTCAATTCATAAAGAATCCGGTGAATCAGGGCTTTTCAAAAGCCAATAACCAGGCAATACAAAAAGCTGCCGGAAAATATATCCTGTTCCTGAACCCCGATACCATTATACCGGAAGATGCCTTTACGAAATGTATTGCATTCATGGAGTCAACCGCCGATGCCGGTGCGCTTGGCGTACAAATGATAGATGGCACGGGCCAGTATTTGAAAGAATCGAAAAGAGGGTTCCCCTCGTTATGGGTATCGTTTTGTAAAATGAGTGGTTTAACCCGTTGGTTCCCCCATTCGAAGGTCTTTGCCCGTTATTATATGGGTCACCTTAGCAACCAGGAAACAAATAAGGTAGATATTTTATCAGGCGCGTTTATGATGGTAAAAAAAGCGGCGCTCGACAAAACCGGTGGATTCGACGAGCAATTCTTTATGTATGGTGAAGACATAGACCTGAGTTATCGCATTCAGCAGGCAGGGTTCCATAATTATTATTTTGCTCCCTGTACTATAATACATTTCAAAGGAGAAAGCACCCGGAAGGACAGTAAATACGTACGCCAGTTTTATAAGGCAATGGTACAATTTGTACAAAAACATTTTCATGGTGAATTAGCCTGGTTTTATACGGGCCTGCTCGAAGCCGTGATATGGCTGCGGGCTGCCATAACCGTTGTAAGCAGGGAACATGGCGAGCGTTCTATAAAATATGAGGGCAGGCCCAGCTTTTACCTGGCCGGCGATGAAAAAAGCGCCAACGAAGTTCGTTCGGTGTTAAGTTCTTTCCCCAATTATTCAATTACCACCGTTCCCGAAGATGCCAAAGAGTGGATCTTTTGCGAAGGGCCGGCTTACTCTTTTGCGCAGATAATCGACCAGTTGAAAACATGCCCATCCTGGTTAAAACCATTTATACATGCCAGTGGCACGTATACCATCGTTGGTAGCCATTCGAAGGACCAACGTGGGTATGTGATTGTGATGGAGTGAATGCGCTTTCATTCGTGAACACGTGAGTAAAGAATAACTTCCGGATATTAGGATTCCCTTCCATAGCATTATAGATTTGCATCGATAAATAGCTCAGGGTAACCCGGTGGGGTAAACGGACTGAATGCGCCCGGAATAAAAAAATCTTACACACTTATCGGTCGTTTTTACACGTCTATTGGCAAAACTGCGCGGATATTAAAAAAAGTATTTACCTATTTGTATTTCATTTAGTTTTGAATGAACCTAAACCTTAGAACGCAAAAGCAAATTATACGCACAACTCAACACTGCCAACCTTCTTATTGCTATATCTATAGAAAGTATACATTTTCTGAATTGTAGATAGAGCAGTTGATATAAGCTGTTTTCATTTTCGGCATCAGTAATTATTCTTCGGCTATTCCGGCCGAACGGGATATTCATTTTCCTAATCATTAAAATACATTTTATGTTTAAAAAGACCTTAAAGATCATAGTTGGGTTATTTATTATAGGAAACAGCACATTTGCGCAATGGAGTGGAAGTACTACCACTTCAGGTGCAATTTACAGAGATGGTTATGTTGGCCTTGGTACAACGACGCCAGTAGGCCCCCTTCACATTGTAAATAATACCAATATCAGGAGTATAACACTGGAAGGTAATTCTACAGGATGGGGTTCGGGAATTATTTTTAAAAATACAGCCATCCAAGGTAAAAGCTATGGAATTTACGCCTCTCCTTATGGGAATTGGCATTTTTCCGACAATGATGCAGGTGCAGACAGAATATTAATTAATTCTGTTGGAAACGTAGGTGTTGGTACAAGCAACCCTACAGAAAAACTAGAAGTGCAGGGCACTGTGAAAGCCAATAGTTTTTTAACCAGCAATTTAACGCGGAGCCTTACCGATAATTTTGTGTATCAGGGAAGAACTTTTGGCCATTATGCATTTTCATGGGGTACAGATACCTGGGCCACTTCCCCTACTGCCTGGTTAAGCGCCTATGGGGGTATTAAACTATTTACTCAGGGAACTTTAAGAATGGCCATAGACATGAATGGAAATATGGGAATAGGAACTGACAACCCTGGTTCATTTAAACTGGCTGTTGAAGGCAAAATAGCAGCCCGTGGCGTAAAAGTTACTACATCAGCTTTCGCCGATTACGTTTTTGATTCAACCTATCAGTTAAGGCCACTTGCAAATGTGGAAAAATATATCAACCAAAACAAGCACCTACCTGGAATTCCTTCGGCAAAAGAGGTTGAAAAGGAAGGCGGTTTTGAGTTGGGTGCAATGAATGTAAAGCTGTTGGAGAAAATCGAAGAGCTTACTTTATATGTGATAGAGCTTAAGAAAGAAAATGAGCAAATGAAGAAAGAAATTAAGAAAATCGGTGAAAAACGGTAAGAGATTTAATTTTATGGACAAGGAATTATAATGACATTAAAACTTGTACAGAAGACATGAAATTTTTTTTAAAGCTAATATTTATATATCTGAGCATCCTTCCATTTAAAGGATATGCTCAGGCTTGCGCAGATGATTATTCCGACATCACTGCCAACCAGTTCTTATGCGGGAATTATGGTGATGCAAACGGTAACTCTAACTGGAACTGGGAAATTAAACCAACTGATGCTGATTTTTGTAAACATTGGTACGCCCGCACCAGCAGCATAAGCACCAAGCTTACAACCATGGGATCTCCTTTTGTAAATCCTCCTACCTCTGCTCTGGACATAATTTCACAGAACGAAGATTATACAAGGGCGAAAGGCTGGGAGCTTTTGCAAAGAGATTTTGGATGTACCCATGTTACGGCCTATCCTTATTTTGTTTTGTATAATAAGTATACTGGTCTTATACGAGTGTTTATTTATAAAACAGAAACTCCGGATGGATTCACCTCAATGCTTGTGACTATGGAACCTACTATGCCTGCCCCATATCCCGCCACAACATCGCTTGGAGATGAATTAGTAGGTTCACCGGAAGCTTTTCGTAACGCTAATTTATCAGAAAAATACGGGAAGAAGGTTATTTCTGTAACTGAACAGGGAGGGGCTACCAGATGGAACGTAGCTGAATTTAATCCAGGTTTTGATCCGAACATTCAGGATGGTATCTATTCCGGAGCTGGCCTGAAATTCACAATTTATGGCGTACTTACTAATGAAATGAAAGCTGTTATAAAAGGACGAAGTGTAACGGGTACTAACCCTTCCCTGTATAGCTTTTCATATGTGCCAAAAACCGCTCCAACTTCGGGTAATGGGCAAACCTATGATTTTTCAGCCCTGGGTGAAAAATTCAGTAAGTTCAGTAAATCGCTTACAGAAGTAAGAAACGTAGCCAAAACATTTGCCGACAGGGTAAAAGATAATGTGTCGCAAGCAAACCCTGCTGAAAATAGTTTGGAAGATAAAATAAAAAAGGAAGCAACTGAAGTAAGTAATAATTCTAACGACGACTTCAATTTTCTAAAATTTTTAGGTGACGCAACTTCTGGTCTTGCCTCCGGAACAGGAAGTGCAGGCACCCTATTAAAATTCGTGGGTGAAATGATCGGGTTGTTTTCAGGTGGTTCTTCAAATAAACCCGCATCCATGCCTACTTATACTTCGTATGATATGGAATTGAATGGTACGCTCACTGCCAAGACTGTACAGCAGTCATTCATTTTGCGGGTTCCTGGTACTATTCAAATAAACAATGATAATGCTACTTACTACAAATGCCCGCTTGGATTGGTTAATATAAAGAATACGCCAAAGGCAGATTCGATTTTATATACGAGAGGCCATGCTTCCCGCGTATCATATTGTTGTATTAGTACTGACAGGTCTGAATATTTATCCTATAGAATAAAAAACGACTTACAAGTGTCATATAATAGTGCAGACCTGGATTTAGTTTCTATTCAGGGCGCTATAGTTGGGCAAGTTCTTCCTGATGCAAACGGGAATGCTTCTTATGATCTTTTTAAGCAAAATGTAAGAATAGAGGATCCCAACGCTTACTATTACCTTGTTACAGATTATAATTTTATGCGCCCCGATCTGGAGTCGGGAAGGCTACAGGTTACCACATTTGATACGGAAAAAAAATTGCATACATTTCAAACTCCCTACGTTAACATTGAATGCGTAAATGGTCTTGCTTTCAATGCCCGTAAGGAAACTAAAGTTTGGTTTAGATTAAAAGCTGTATTAAAGAAGAAAAACGATCCTGAAAATAAGCCCATTGTTTATATTCAGGATTATAATATAGATGTTTTTCAGGGAACAATGGATCCTTATTTAAGGGAGCGACATTATACAAGATATTCATGGCAATACCCCCTTCCGTATTCAAATTATACTGAAAATCCAACCTATATCTCAGATAAATTAATAACGGGCATTACATATAACCAGGCTACAGAAGAAAAAGCTGATAATAGTATTTCCACCCAGGCCGACGTGGATGTAATAGTTCCTGCCGGTCAAAGTGTAACATACAGATCAGGGTCTATAATAGAGCTTCAGAATGGATTTGATGCTCAACCAGGAAGTGAGTTTGAAGCCACATTAAATACATATGGCTATAATATTACATGCGGCAGTCCGATAATAGAAGCCTATCAATATACAGGCAACTGTTATAATAATGCTATTTCAGGATTGAGAAAAGTAACTAACTCAACCAAAACAACCAATGAAACCATTGGCCCCGAGTTGTTGAACATATATCCGGTACCAACCAACGGCAAGCTATTTATCGATGGTATAAAGACTAATGGTTTTACAAGCATCACCATCCTCGATCAATCGGGCAGAGCCGTTAAAGAAGTAAGATCACCTTCATTCGATGACGGTCGTATTGACCTGGATGTTTCAATGCTGAGCAATGGGGTCTATTTTGTAAAAATTCAAACCCTGGCCCAAACAATAACCCGGAAAATAGTTGTAAGCAAGTAGTTCTTACAAAAAATGCCGGTTTTTGCCAGCCCAAATTTTTCCAAATAATGAAAATTCAAAAAGGTCGCCCTAACCGGCGGCTTTTTTCTTTTGCCCCATGCAGCATTCCTTAATCTTTGCAAAATGTACAATATATCAGGCTAAAAACCTTTAATTTTGGTTTAATGCCTGACCAAACGGGCAGTTAATTAATGGCCCTAATTGATATCTCTTTACCCCGGTCGGTTGCCCGTGCGTTGCGATTACCAGCGAAATCACCCAGGAGGCAACAGATAAGGGTGCTAAAGAAATTGCTGAAAAAAGCCCGGTTTACCGAATTCGGTCAAAAATACCGGTTCGATGAAATTCTATTGAGCAAACACGCCGGGAAAAAATTCCAGCAACTGGTCCCTACCTATGATTACAACAAGATTTATGCTGAATGGTGGCATAAAACCCTCGAAGGTAAAAGGGATATTTGCTGGCCCGGAAAGATCAAATATTTTGCCCTTAGCTCCGGAACTTCCGAATCTGCGAGTAAGTATATACCCATTACAAATGACCTGATGCGGGGTAACCGTATCGTCATGATAAAGCAATTGCTTTCTTTACGCACCTACCACGATATTCCCGTAAAAAGTATTGGCAAAGGTTGGTTAATGCTGGGCGGTAGTACCGACCTGCAAAAAGGCCCGGGTTACTACGCCGGCGACCTTAGCGGCATAACCGCCAAAAAAGTACCGTTCTGGTTCTCCCCTTTTTATAAACCGGGGAAAAAGATTGCCCGTACCCGTGACTGGAACAGTAAAATTGAAGCCATTGTTGAAGAAGCTCCCAACTGGGACATAGGCTTTGTGGTGGGCGTTCCGGCCTGGATCCAGATGTGTATGGAAAAGATCATCGAACGTTATCAGCTCAATTCCATTCACGACATGTGGCCGAACCTTGCGTTCTTCGTTCATGGCGGCGTTTCGTTCGAACCCTATAAACACGGCTTTAATAAACTGGTAGCCAAACCGCTTACGTTTATTGAAACCTACCTGGCTTCGGAAGGGTTTATTGCGTACCAGGACCGCCAGGATACGCATGGCATGAAACTGGCCCTGAACGATCATATCTTCTTCGAGTTCGTTCCGTTTAACAACGATAATTTCGATGCTGACGGCAACCTGGTTGAAAACCCGGAAGCCCTGATGATACACCAGGTGGAAGAAGCGAAAGACTACGCCATTTTGCTAAGCACTACTGCCGGCGCATGGCGTTACCTGATTGGCGATACAGTTCGGTTTGTTGATAAAGAGCGTTGCGAAATTATTATCACCGGCCGCACCAAACACTTTTTGAGCCTTGTAGGCGAGCACCTTAGTGTTGATAATATGAACAAGGCCATAAAACTGGCCGGTGAAGAATTGAATGTAAACATTCCTGAATATACAGTAGCCGGTATTCCTCATGGTTTGTTCTTTGCTCATCAATGGTGGATTGCCTGTGACGACGCAGTTGATCCTGAATTACTGCGTCAGAAAATTGACAACAACCTCAAAGAACTGAACGACGACTATGCGGTAGAAAGAAACAGTGCGCTGAAGGAGGTATACCTGAACGTTTTACCTGTTTCAAAGTTCATGGAGTTTATGCATTTAAAGGGAAAGATAGGCGGACAACACAAATTTCCACGTGTTATGAAAGGTAAGATGTTCGAGGACTGGGCAACATTTATTGAAACCGGTACCATTTCGA
>CBIHPC010000174.1:0-12771 GCA_966211305.1 uncultured Niastella sp. | reverse complement strand
TTCGCCCGGTTTCAGACCAGGAGATCCTGACCTACCATGAGATGTGTTTTATAAAGGCTGAAGTGTACATGAGAAAAGGGGAAATTGGAAATGCCTGGACAGCTTACAGAGACGGTATTCAGGCGCATCTCGATATGATGCAGGCAAAGCTCACTTCATGGGAAGCTGCAGATTTTACAGCTACGAATCCCGATATGGCGCCTATGAACTCAGGTGACATGAGCGCTTACCTTACCAGCAATGCAGTTGCCACGGCAGGTAATTTAACCATGGCCGACATCATGCTGCAAAAATATATTGCCATGGGTTGCAGTATTGAAAACTGGAATGATATGCGCCGGTTCAATTTCAGCGCCGGTAATGTAGGTAGTTTTGGCGTTGTTTATCCCGGTTATGATCGCGGCCCATTGTTTACCGGCGGCGCTCACTATACGGGATCGGCCAAAACCGATCCCCGGTACTGGCAACGCCGGTGGGCTTTGCCTACAACGCTTGAACAAAATTATAACTTAACAAATGTACTAGCCATCAACCCCCACGCAACCAATCCGAACATCTGGAGCATGCCTGTGTGGTGGGATTGTGCAACCGACGGTGAATATTATGGATACCTGAGTAAATAGGCAAATTGTATACTAACTTACGGCATCCCCTCCAGGTTCCGGAGGGGATGTTTTTTTGGGATCATTCCTTCCCTGAAGCTTAATTATAAGCCGTAAACGAATGGCATTTTTAAGATATATGTATGCCGTTTTCGACAGGGCATATCCCATTTAATTTCCGTTAACATTCCGTTTTATTTCCATTAACAATCCAACCCCTGCTAAACGGTTTAAATTGTTAAAGAAAACCAAAACTAAAACGAAAGCTATGGCCAGAAACTATCTGCTTAGAGTTCTGACTGCATTCCTGTTGACAATTCCCATTTCCAACGGTACATTTTCACAAACACTCATTACCGTTACAGGAACAGTAAAAGACAAGATGGATAAACCCATCTCCGGCGTATCTGTTTCAATACAGAATAAAAGCACATCGGGAACAACCACCGATGATGAAGGCGAATTTAAATTGCAGGTACGCAGCACGGATGTACTTGTTTTTACGCATACCGGTTATATAGAAGTGATAAGGCCGGTTAACAATTCGCTGGTATTTGAAGTAATAATGGATGCCAAAGCCGGCAGTCTTGAAGACGTGATCGTCACCAGCTACGGCGGTAAACAAAAAAAGATCAGTGTTGTAGGCGCACAGTCAACGATCAGCGCAAAAGAACTTCAACACCCCGTAGCCAATCTCAGCACCATGCTGGCCGGGCGGGTGGCAGGTGTAGTGGGCGTACAGCGCTCAGGATTACCCGGTAGCAATTCCGCCGATATCTGGATAAGAGGAATTCAAACATTTGGCGGAAACCCCAGCGGCGCCCTGGTTATAATAGATGGTGTACAGGGCAGGGACCTGAACAGCGTTGACCCCGAAGACATCGAATCTTTCACCATTTTAAAAGACGCATCCTCTACCGCGGTATACGGTTCGTTGGGCGCCAATGGTGTAATTCTCATCAACACCAAAAAAGGTAAAGCAGGTAAGGTAAGACTGATGGCAAATTATAACCACGGCACCACCTCTTTTACCAAAGTGCCTGAAATGGCCGACGCCAAAACGTATATGGAACTGAAAAATGAGGCCCTGGTCGCTTCAGGCCAGGCCCCACAGTTTACGCAGGATTATATAGACAGCACGCTTTCAGGAACGGCCAATCCCTACAGGTTTCCGAACGTAGACTGGATGGACCTGCTGTTCAAAAATTATTCGTTCAACAAACGCCTCAACGTAAGCGCTACCGGCGGTAATGAAAACACCAAATATTATACCTCCGTGGCCTATTATGATGAATCGTCGCTGTTGAAAACCGACCCTAAAGTGGATTACGACGCCACCACCATCTTCAGAAGGTTCAACTATACGTCGAATATAGATATGAACCTGACCAATACAACCAAATTCAGCTTATATATAAACGGATATATCACCAATTTCAATGAGCCCGGCGCAGGCGCGGGCCAGGCATTTGCCCAGGCGCAAAATGCCAGTCCTGTTTTTTACCCGCCTATGTACCCGGGCAACCTGGTTTCGGGTATAGGTTACGGCTCCACTCCATCGCCCAACCCATGGGCCGCCGTAACGCAAACGGGTTATGTTAAACGATTTACGTCGAAAATCAACAGCAGCATTTTTCTCACCCAGAATTTGGATTTTATCACGAAAGGACTTAATGTCAGAGGAATGTATTCTTATGATGTGTACAATGAATCATTTGAACGCAGAATAAGAAACCGGAGCATATACTATTTAAACCAGGTAACCCCTTACAAACCAGACGGCAGCCTGAACCTGGAACAAATGATCGCAGGATCGGATGATCTGGGATTCAGTAACTCCAATGGCGGAACCCGCCAGTTTACCATGGAGGGACAGGTTTCCTATGACCGTTACTTTGGAGATCATCATATTTACTCTACGGCCGTTTACAACCAGTTGAGCCAATTATTTCCCTTTAACGGTACGCTGAGCAGTTATATCCCGTTTCGCCAGCAAAACATTGCGGGTAAGGTCACTTATTCCTATAATGACAAATACTTTACAGAAATCACCGCCGGTTATAATGGTTCTGAAAACTATGCACCGGCCAACCGGTTTGGGTTCTTCCCCTCCATCGGCGTGGGTTGGGTTGTTTCAAGAGAAAAGTTTTTTGAACCGTTGTCGCCCATTTTCCAATACTTTAAGCTCCGTTACTCCAATGGTGTGGCAGGTGCGCCGGGAACCGGTTTACGTTTCGGATTTTTAACGCTTGTTACCAATAGTGCCAGCGGAATTTCATTCGGCAGACCAGGCGCAAGCACGGGAATTGCAGGGGTAAACATTTCACAATACGGTGCAGATGTAAAATGGGCCACAGCCCATACACAAAACCTGGGCATCGAGTTCAATGTGTTGAAAAATAAACTATCGTTCGTGCTCGATTATTTCAGGTCGCACCGCACCGGTGTATTTTTGACCAGGGCTGATTTTCCCGACTACGCCGGATTGCAGTATAACCCCGTTGGCAACTACGGTATTCTCGATGTAGCCGGGTTTGACGGCACCGTGGAGTTGCAGGGCATTGCATTATCCAAAAAGGTAAACATCTCATTCAGGGGAAACTTTACCTACAATTCAGATATACTGCGTGAAAACAGGCAGGCCCCTTTTGCCGATCCGTACCAGGAAAGAAGGGGGCATAACCTGCTGGCCCGTTACGGTTATGTTGCCGAAGGGATCTTCCAAAGCCAAAAAGAAATCGACAATAGCCCTTCACAAATTGCATTGGGAAATCCCAGAATAGGCGATCTGAAATATAAGGACCTGAACGGTGATGGCGTTATCGATATTTATGACCAAACGAAGATCAGCCGTTGGGATGTGCCCAATTTCGTGTATGGTTTTGGGGCCAACGTTAACATTGGCCGGTTTTACCTCAGCGTGTTCTTCCAGGGCATATCCGGTGCGTCGAGGTTAATGACGGGTAATGCGGCGATGCCTTTCAGCGGTGGCGGTAACGATGGTAACATTTATAAGATTTCGACCGACAGGTGGACAGAAGAAAATAAAGCGGAGCATCCATATTTCCCCCGGCTGGGCTGGGGCAGTGCCGCCACATCGAATAATACCGTGGCCAGTACCTGGTGGGTAAAGGACATTAGCTTCATTCGTTTAAAAACGGTCGATTTCGGCTATAACATTCCCAAAGAACCTTTCAAAAAAATTGGCTTGTCGAGCGCCAGGGTATATTTCTCGGGGGTGAATTTACTTTACTGGAGCAAATTCAAATTGTGGGACCCTGAACTGAATACGTCAAACGGAAATACCTATCCCAACACCCGTAACATGTCTGTGGGTTTGCAGGTCAATTTTTAATTCTTAAATATCGATTCAATGACAAACTATATATCGAAAATAATATTCGTGTGCTTCGCGCTGGTGACGATGGCGGCTTGCAAAAAATTTCTTAACCAGGTACCCGATAATCTTTTAAAAGAAGAAGATATATTTAAAACATACAATAATACCAACGGGTACCTGGCGCAGGTATACGCCAATATTCCCGATGAATTCAACAGTCGTTTTGCACCGGGAAGTAATTATGCAGGGCCGTGGACAGGCGCTTCCGATGAAGCCAACTACTGGTCGCTCAGCTGGGTAATGTCCAATGCACTAAATCAAAGCACCTGGGATAATAATGTGGGCGGCACCTTTTGGACAAATTTTTATAAACCGGTCAGAACAGCAACCGATTTTATTTCTAAGATCGATGCGGCAACTGCGCCGGATTTAACAGAATTGCAGAAAATGCGCTTCAAAGCGGAAGCCCGCGCATTGAGAGCTATTTTCTATTACTGGATGATGAGACTGTACGGGCCGGTGATCATACTTCAGGATGTAGTGCCGGTTGAAGGCACCGGTGATGAAATATTTTTTCCCCGTACTTCTTTCGACAGTTGCGTAGCGTACGTTACGGGTGAACTGGACCAGGCTTATGCAGAGTTGAAAACTTCTGCAACGCTGGGCCAGAATCAACCCGCCAACCTTCCCTTAAACAATGAATGGGGCCGCATAACTACCGGTGTTTGTAAAGCCTATAAAGCGCAGGTATTATTAATGGCGGCCAGTCCATTATTCAACGGCAATAAAGATTATGCTAATTTAAAGAACAAGGACGGGTTGCAACTGATCAACCAGGTGTATGATGCCAATAAATGGAAACTCGCCGCAGACGCTTACAGAGAATTCCTGGTTGAATTTGTGCCGGGTACATACAAACTCTATACAGAAACCGATACCGACCCGTTTATAGCCGCCTACAAGTCCTGCAAAAACGTAATGTTGAACGACTGGAACCCCGAGTGGATCTGGGGAAGATCGATGTGCGGCGGCGCCGGCAGCTACTGGTATGACATTACGCCCAAACTGGTAGGTTACAATAATACGGTAGGAAAAGGCGCAGGTTTTCTTTCAGTAAACCAAAGCATGGTAGACGCTTATGAGATGAATAACGGGTTAGCGATTACCGATGCCGGTTCGGGTTACCAGACATCAGGATTCTCCGATTTCAGGGCCCCTTATGATGTTAAAGAACGTTCTACATTTAATCAATGGGTTAACCGGGAAGCAAGATTTTATGTAGGCGTAAGTTATAACCGTTGTTACTGGCAAAACCAGGGCAGCAGCCCCAGTGAAGTGGTACCGGTATTTGAGCTGAGCGGCAACTCCGGCAGAACGCAAAGCACCTGGGATGTTACGTCTACCGGGTATATCGTAAGAAAGCAGCTTGCCAACAGCAACCAGTCGAGAGGCTGGGTATATATAAGGCTGGCCCAGATGTACCTGGACTATGCAGAAGCATTAAATGAATCGAGCCCCGGAGACCCGGAAATTCTGAATGCAGTAAACCTGATAAGACAACGGGCGGGGCTTGCGCAATATGGCTCAGGTACAAATCCGTTGCCAGTGCCTAATGGCCAGGATGCAGTACGTAATGTTATCAGGCACGAACGCCAGGTGGAGCTGGCGTTTGAAAATGTTCGCTATTTTGATCTGCGCAGATGGAAGATTGCCGCCGAAACAATGGGCGCAGATGTTTATGGCATGAACATTTTTGCCGATGGTGCAGGTTTTTATGAAAAAACGCTGGTGCAAAAAAGAAGGTTCTTACCAAGAGATTATCTGTGGCCTATTCCCAACAACGAAATATTAAAAGACCATTACCTGGTTCAAAACCCCGGTTGGTAAAATGAGCGCTATCACCAGTTAAAAATCTAAATAACATATATGTTCATCCGATTCAATATAAATCAACAGCTTCAGCCACTTTCAGTTTTACTGACGGTGTTATTTGTAGCCATTTTATTTACAGGCTGCCTCAAAGAGAGCGATTTATACACCCTCAAAGAAGGTGTTTGCTATATGCCGCAGGCATACCAGGATAAAAACAAAGTACGGGCGCTGGTCAAAGCCGATTCCGTACAGGAAACGGCATTCGGGTTTTATTATACTTCCTATAACGGCGCTCCTTCAGACATTATCGGTAATTTTGCCGTTGACACCACGCTCGTACAAAAATACAATGAGGAAAATGCTTTTACCGGTAACATTTACAAAGTGCTACCTGAAAGCGCCTACACCCTTTCGGGCACTACTACTATCGTGAAGAGCGGGCGGGCTTCGTCTGAACCGCTTACATTGGCTATCAATCCCAAAGATCTTACGTTGGGCGTAAAATATATGCTGCCGATAAAACTCACCAGTGTATCATCCGGAACGATTGACAATAATCTTTCCGTTACTTATTTCAGAATTGATGAAATAAATGTAAGATCAAGAGATGTTACAAAAAACGGAACCATTACCGGAAATCATACCAACTCTCCCGGCGCAGAAAACCTGTCCAAACTTGTTGACAGTAATTTCTCTTCAAAATACCTGGCGTTCGATTACAATACAAATTTCTATGTACAACTGGCATATCCGTCTTCAACGAAAATAGACGCATATACCATTACTTCCGGCAATGATGCGCCAGAGCGCGATCCGAAAGAGTTTACCCTGCAAGGCTCCAATGATGGAACAACATGGACAACGATTGACAGCAGGAGCAATGAAAATTTCCCAGGCAGAAATTTAACCCGTACGTTCAATCTTGCTGCAGAAGCCGGATATTCTCATTACAGGTTAAATATCACTTCCATTAGCGGCGCCAATCTTATCCAGATTTCAGAGTGGAGATTATTGGATTATTATTGATCTTTTATATAACCCGTTTAATATGGCCCTGGCTTAAATTTTAAAATTTAACAGGGCCATATTGTTGGTTACTTTGGAATCTGGGGATCAAAATCATTTCCGTGGAATTCTCTATCAACTTGAAATTGCCAAATTTCTATAGGCAGGTTAATAACTGCCTGGCAGGCCGTCTTTTTTCATACCCTGCATTATCAGTACGTTTGTGATGTAAAGCATCTCCTGCCCGTTATCTTCATTGGCGCCATTGATGCCATAAGGCCAGAAATGCAGGTTATCGCCCTTCAGGGCTTCACCAGGCGTGCGGGTCATGAAACGCAGTATATTGTTGGCAAACACTCCCTGGTACACTCCGTTCTTAATAAGGGTGCCTGTCCAGAAAGCATGTTGGCCAACACCTACTGCATGCGCTATTTCGTGCAGGGCGGTACCGGTGCGCTGGTATCCGGTATTGGAACCAACTCTTATAGTACCGTTTATATGAGCATCGGCAGTAGGCACCCCCGGCACATAATTAACGTTGAGTATTTTAGTTATAGAAGTGAAATTATTGTAGTAAGCTACCGCTTCGTCAAACGCAACTTTTATACGTGCATAGGCAGCTTTTTCTTCATCGGTTGGATTTGGATTTTGCGCGAGGGTATACGTAACATTTCCTTTTTGAATGGTCGACACTTTTACGTTCTGACCATAAAAAGTGCTTCCATATATATTGGTAGCATACGATCTTATATAATATTCAGTTGCAGGTTCGAGGCCATTGATACGTAGAAAAAAGGTTTGTACGCTGCCGGTAGTCGCTACTTTAGTGTCGTTAATGGTTGGATCGGCATTTTTACTGATGCAGACCCCGGTTTCTTTTTGTGATATGCCTTTTGCATCTACCACTTTTCCTGCCACAAACAGGGTTGTGGCCCCGGCAGCAAACATGGTATCGGTAAAAAGCTCAGCTCCTGCCACCTGGCTGGTAGTAAACTGCACATCACTGGTATAAGCAGTACCTTTGCTGTTTGTAGCAAAGCCTCGCACGTAGTAAGTTGTATTAGGTGTCAGCTCTTTTAAGGCAACCTGAAAATCGCCACCGGAACTGTAAGTAGTTGCGGAAATTTTGTTCCCGGCAGGGTTGGCTTCTTTGCCCCAAAAAATACCCCTGTCGGTAATGTCGCCGCCTTTGTTGGTTATTTTGCCAAAAAAATTTGCTGTGGAGGAGGTAATGTCACTCACTTTATCGGCGATCACGGTTGGCAGCTTTTCTTCCGCAGTGGTTGTCGTTGGTTCCTGGCTGCTGTTATTTTTGCGACAAGCCATCACAAAGACCAACAGGCCCGCAAAGGGGAATAAAAGAAGTGCATTTTTCATATGGGTTAATTTTGGTTAAAAAAGATGCCGGTTGCCCGGAAAAGCAACCATTCCGAGAACGAAACCGGCAGTCAACTGCAAAATGCCAACAGATTTACTATTGTACAGGGGAGTAAACAATATAATAGAGGGGGTAAAATGGTAAATAAAGGGGTATAAATACGAACCAGACCTGTTTTGAATACGGCTTTTGCGGCAGTTCATTTTTTAGACCACGAATAAATGACCCTAAGGTCTATAAAATCAGCAACATGCCGGTGTGCCAACAGGCGTGCTCCAATGCCCCAGTGATTGTTTGACAGATATTGTATACCCCAACGATGATAAATGGGGTCGAAGCGGGCTGTGGGATTAAAAACATATACGCCGATTTGTTGGCTGAAAATAAATTTACCCAATAAAAACTCATGTCCGGCTAACAAACCAGCCCGCACAGCACTGGCCTTCACTGTATCGATTTGCAGTTGCATACGAAGCGCTCCATCGGCAAATATTTCAGTCCCGGCTGTCACTGCATTGATCCTGCCAACCTGTTTACTCCCCTGCAAACTAAACCCCAGTAATAATCGCCTGCGGCTATCGCCATGCTCATTCAGTGTCCTTTTGGTAATACCAAACAGG
This sequence comes from uncultured Niastella sp., assembly GCA_966211305.1. GTDB lineage: Bacteria > Bacteroidota > Bacteroidia > Chitinophagales > Chitinophagaceae > Niastella. The sequence goes on along the minus strand of CBIHPC010000174.1, from coordinate 3,954 downwards.
TTTGCCTCCCATCGAATAGCATTGCCTTTCCAGTACCTTTCTTTCATTCGTGCGCCGGTATAATAAGGTTGAGGATGGCGCAGGTAACTGATGGCAATACCGGCTGTTGGCCAGTTGATGCCTTTATTGGGCTGACGCAATCCGCCATTGGACTTATGCTGGTAATTAACAGATGTATTCAACCACCAGCGATCATGCAACCGGAACCATAATCCAATTCCTAACAGCAGGTAACCGCTTACGTGAGTGCTGTATGAACGGTTTGTCGGGTTATGAACTGAATCAAATGGATTGGTGAGATAAGAAATTCCGGCCGCCCCTTTTATGGAGAAAAAAGTGTTCTTCCGTAAGCGGTAAACCGGCTCTAAAAAGTAGGCGGCGCTATAACTTTTCCCTAAAATAGCAGTATTATAATCGTACCAGGCGAGAAGAATGCCTTTTCTTGGAAAGCAATTGCACAGGTTCCAGGTAGCGGCATCATAATTTTGCCAGCTAAAGTTTAATTCAAGGCCGGCAGGTCGGGCCCCTTTGGTATTCTCAACTTCAGGTGAATGCGCGAAAATAAACCCATACTGCGCGCCCAGGCCTATGCTAAAAATGTTTTTTTGCTTATTTCTGGTTGAAATTATAGTTGATGGGGCATATTGCGCTATACAGGTATGAGTTATTATAGTGAGAACAAACCCCAGTGATAATAAACTATGTTTATATCTCTGAACGACCATCGACTTAAATTTCAATATTAATTTAAGCATTTTTATTCATACGCACTTCCCGGCGCAATTATGGCATCGCTAGCCGGGCCGATACCCCGGATCTGTGAGTTCATGTGCGTTTCGCTAAATGGCGGATCCTAAATAGCCATTCGTGTTATAAGAATAACATAGCCGGCATACACCTATTCGCCGGGGTTGATGCGGTATCGGCTGTTTTTCATTTCATAAATGCTCACGGTATTTTGTAGCTTATTTGCCTGATGACGGCTGCCGATGACGAGGCATCGGCCACGCCGTTGCTTATGCGTTCAATGGCCTGTATGTAAGAATTACCCCACCTGTCTTTAACGGTTGCGAAGAAATTAATGAAAGCTTATTCTCAGGAAGCCCTTTTGGAAATAAACATCTACCCTTGCCAATAATGGCGGGTGCAATACCGATCCTGTATTCGTCAAAGAGATTTTCCCTGATCAGTGTCGCACTCAAATTTGCACTGCCAAACACATACAGGTCTTTATCGCTCTTTGCCTTAAGTGCGGCAATTTCAATAGCAACATTCTCTTTTATCAGCGTTGAATTATTCCAGTCTGCAGAATGGAGCGTTCCCGAGTATATAATTTTCGGCAGGTTATTCATGAAATCAGCAATTTCTCCCTGGGCATTATTCCAATATGCTGCCATACCCTCGTAGGTAACGCGGCCAAACACCAAATAACCGGCAGCATTTAATTGCTCAATGCAGAAACGTTCCATTTCTGGTCCCCATACCATCTCGTGAAAAAAAAGGTCCCAGTTTTTTTCACCCTCAAAGTATCCATCAAGCGTAATTATATTCCACATTATAAGTTTGCCCATGTCGTTATGTTTTTATCAAAGTATATTAATCAAAGATATAAACCATCCTTTAGTTCGCAGGGGCCTGAATGCGTCAAACCAGCGGGGTAATTGCGACACCTCCCCTTTATTCATAATTTGGGTATTCACTTACATATATTTTAAATTTACAAACCTGGTTATGGAAACAGACATTCACTTCAATCAAAATGCAATGAGAAAAGTAATAGTATTGATCAATATGATGCCTGACGGAAACTGCAACCACAAGGCGCTAATGGCAGATGATGAAAACATAAACGAAAGAATCATACTAACACTCATAAAAAACAAAAACCTTTAGCTCTGGTTCAATGACACTTTACTAAGAGCCGAAAAATAAAATAGCGCTATGAAAATCAGAAATATTGTTGATCTGTTTGCTATTCTCCCTGAAGATGAAAGAATAATTGTAGATGTTTTGCGACAGGTAATTATTGAAACGCTTCCTGAATACTGTAAAGAAAAAATATCATATAATGTTCCATTTTTTTATGGCAAAAAAGGTATATGTATTATCTGGCCATCAACTGTTCCGAGAGGAGGTATCAAAAAAGGCGTTCTTTTAGGTTTTTGGTATGGTAACAAACTAAACGATTATGATCACTTTCTAACTCATGGAACAAACAAGCAAATTTTTTATAAAATCTACCATATGCCTGAGGAGATTGATGATAAGCCAATAATAAAGCTTTTAAAAGAAGCGGTCAAATTAGATAGTTCTTTCTAAGATCGTTTAAATCCGTAATCAGCCTCATGTTGATGTTTGGTTCTGACCAAATGGTGTTGCCGGAAAAGAACGGCGCAGTGGTTGATGCAATTGAACAGGCGGCATTTTTATCAGACGTGGAAAAGCGTGATATCTTTTTAACAATGCCGTGCGCTTTCTTCGCCTCAGGAAGAATGATGTTTTGAAATGCCATCATCCCAAAAAGCAGGTTGCTGGCCAAGCTAGTGCCCCCACCTTTTGACGACTTTCGACTGACCAACCAAACAATCATTCAGATTTACAGGCAAGGATGCGTGAAACCAAACCCACCTCCAAAATATCAATGATTATGTTTTTGAAAAAAGTTTGCGCAAGCAAGTACTTGCCCGTATATTTGCAAGCAAATACTTGCGCATCATGGAAGCTCGCAGAGATGTTTTTCAGGCAATTGCCGACCCTACGAGGAGGGAAATCATAGGAATGATAGCCCGGCAACCAGTTAATATAAATACAATTGCGGAACAATTTGATGTCAGCCGTCAGGCTATTTCATTACATCTTAAAATTCTTTCCGAATGTGGCTTAATAATATTTAAACAATCAGGAAGAGAACGTCTATGTGAAGCAAAACTTGAAAAACTAAATGAAGTACATGAATGGGTACAACAATATCACAAAATATGGACAGGAAAATTGAAAGCGTTAAAAGCTTTTGTAGAACAGGAGGAATTGCACTCAAAAAGAACGGAAACACCACCAAAAAAGACAATCAAACGAATCAAAAAGCTAAATAAATAAGAAATGGAAAATAACACATACCAGAATGAGGTTTTTATAGAAGAAACTTTTAACGCAAGCATTGAAAAGGTTTTTCAGGCCTGGACAGACCCCGAAAAATTAATGAAATGGTATGCTCCCGATGGTTGTACCATCCGTTTCAAAGAACTAAATATTAAAACAGGCGGAAAATTCCATTCGTGCATTTCCAATCCTCAATATGGAGATTGTTGGTGCATTGGTGAATATAAAGAAGTTGTTCCCAATTCAAAATTGGTTTTTACAATGATCAATGCTGATGAGAATGGCAACCCGGTAAATCCTGTAGATATCGGAATGGACAGTGACTGGCCAGGAGCAACTATTGTAACCATAACCCTAACAGAGGATAACTTAAAAACCAAACTGCAACTACGCCAAACCGTTTCACAAGAGTTGGCGAAAAAAACAGGGGCATACCCAAGTTGGTTACAGATGCTGAATAATATGCAAACATTGCTCAACCAGGACAAATAACATGAAAAAGATAACCCTCTTTTTTGCATTAATGGTGTTGGCCTTAACCTCTTGCAATAACAATAAGAAAATCAATAATAGTATGAGCGAACAAAAACAAATTGTAGAAAAATACATGGACGGGTTTCGGGCCACTGACCATGAAAAAATATTATCCTGCCTGACTGACGATGTCATTTGGGAAATGCCCGGTTTTTATCTTCACAATGGTAAAGCTGCATTTGACAAAGAAATTGAAAACCCTAATGCTGACGGGCATCCTGACATTAAAGTCATCAGATTGGTAGAAGAAGGAAACATCGTAGTTGCCGAAGGAACAGTAAAGGCAAAAATGAAAGACGGCGGTAAACTTGATGCGGTATT
>CBIHPC010000173.1:0-12778 GCA_966211305.1 uncultured Niastella sp. | reverse complement strand
TTTTTATTTGCCGTAGGCAATGCCATGAGTTTTGTGATGCCGAAATGGGAAACAGCTTCAACCTCGTTTGTGCTTTCTAAAATATTTAAACGTACCCTGCTTATTTTTTTACTGGGTTACCTGATGTACTGGTTCCCCTTTGTACGCCCAGATGAAAAAACGGGCGAATACTTCTTCTTACCATTTGAAAAAACGCGTGTTTTTGGCGTTTTACAGCGCATAGCACTGGCCTATTGTTTTGCTTCGCTGATGTTTTACTTTTTAAAGTTCCGTACAACCGTAATCATTACCGCTGCTATTTTAATATTGTACTACCCGGTATTGTATTTCTTTGGCGATGCGCCCGATCCGTTCTCGCTGCAGGGCAATGCCGTAGTAAAACTCGATCTGTTACTGGTTGGCCCCGGCCATTTATATCATGGCAGCGGCGTGCCCTTTGATCCCGAAGGTTTTTTAAGTACGTTCCCGGCCATTGGCAATGTAGTAGCGGGTTATTGGGTGGGAAAATATTTGCAGCAAAAGGGCGGCACTTATGAAGCGCTTACCAAATTGATGCTGGCCGGTTTTGCATTGCTGATCGTCTCGCATTTCTGGAACTATTCTTTCCCTTTCAATAAAAGATTATGGACAAGCTCTTTCGTATTGCATACGGTAGGGCTCGACTGCCTCATCATAGCAGCCATCGTTTACATTGCCGATATTCAGCAAAAAACTTCCTGGACGCCCTTCTTCCAGGTGTTTGGCAGGAACCCGTTATTCATTTACCTGTTGTCGGAACTGCTGGTATATGTGTGGAATACGTTCCGCCTGCCATCGGGCACAACCGTATTCAGATGGATCTACGATAACATTTTCATTTATGCTACGCCGTATGTTGGGTCGTTGCTACAGGCTATTGCGTATATGTTGCTGTGTTGGGCCGTTGGGTATTGGATGGATAAGAAGAAGATCTATGTGAAAGTGTAGGCCGGGTGAGAATATTGAATATCGGACGTCCAATTTTGAATGTAGAAGTAGTGACCTTTCATTTTTATTTTCTCAACTGAGTCCGGTTCGTATCATAAACTCATTCGTAAACACCTTTTGTGTAACATCATCGAGTAACTTATTCCTTGCTGTAAGCCATTTGTTAACAGCGGCATCGCCATACATATGGCGGATGCGCGCTTCGTTGAGGTTGAAATTGATCTTGCCCCAGTGTAAGGTATAGGGCAAACCTATTTCTTCGAACCGTTCCCATACGGCATTGAAGAATTTGCGGCTGCTGGCAGATTCAACGCCATCCATTTCAAGCACGCAGGTTTTTTCGAACCGGGTAAAACCCAGGGTGGCTTTCGTGCCTTTTACAAAACGCAGTGCCAGTCCGCCCGCGAACGGCATTCTGGCGTTCATTGCTACAATTTCTTCAATGGCGCGGCTTGAATCGGCGGTATCGATAGCGATGGCTGCGCTGGCAGCTTTCCCCCTGAATTTTGTATTGGTAAAGGTTTCGCCAATGGTACCGGTAACCTGTTCATTGCTGGCAAACGCCAGGGGAAATAATTTGGTCACTAATGGCGGCACCAGTTTCTGGGTGAGTTTCCTGCCTATGTTATCGAGAATGGTTTGAATAAGTCCGAGCAATTCATCGCCATATTGAAAATTGCCTGCCGGCGGCGCCGGTTTGGTATAATCGGTACGGTGCGGTGTTTTATACATTGCTTTTAGAAAAACACCTTTGCCGGCATCGTCTGTTGCAAAACGGTGCGGGTTCACCACTACTTCAAAATGGTATAAACTACGACCGGGGCTTTCGGGCGGGAAGGGGAGAAAATCGTTCAGTGCTTCGAACTTCCATTCATTGATGGCCTGTTTTAATTTATCGTTGAAGGGAATATTGGCTGCAGTATATTTTTCGAGCAGGTATATCGGTTCGGTTTCCAGCAATACGCCGTGTATAAATCCAAAGCTGCCAAAACTTACAACGGCTGCATTGAACAGGTCATCGTCGCGGAAAACTTCGGCGCCCAGCCAGTCGGTAAATGCCTGTGACGCCACTGGGTATGTTGCGCGTTCGAGCCATACATGCCGGTCGGCGCCGGTGATGATGTGTAAACCAACAATGGCATCATGTACTGCGCCCGCATGTATGCCTGCGCCATGGGTGCCGGTTGATGTAGCGCCGGCAATGGTTTGTCCGTTACTGGCGCCCGAAGCACGCAGGCACCGCAGCCAGCCGTTCTCTTCTTCCAGTTCTTTATTCAGTTGCAGAATGCTCATGCCGCACTGAGTGAACACAAGGTCTTTTGCGGTTTTACCGCCAGCCAGGTATTGAGGTGATAAAAAACTATTACCAATGGTAAAAAAAGTACGCAGCTCCCGGGTATCTACAATGCCGCCGTTGCAAACCGCCACATCACTAAAGCTCCAGCCATTGCCCATTGCCCGCAGCCTGATATTATTATCGATGGCATGTTGAATAAGCCATTGAAAATTTTTTGTGGTGGCGTGGTAATTCTTTTCCTGTTCGGTGAATGCAAAAGGCAGGCGCATGTTAAAACTGGCATCTTTTGTCAGGTTAACGCTGAAGTTCTGATGGCCGTTCTGCCATGAAGTAATAGGTATTAATGTGAGGCCTTCAGGTAAAGTCATGTGTTTGTATTGAGTTGATAGCGAGGTTCGGCATTGGCCGGTCGTTTTAATTGTAAATCCCGGCAACCGGGTACAGCAAAACTATAAACTATGGACTATGAGCTGTGAACTATGAACTAATTCCCCAAATGTCCCGGCCCGGTATTGGGCGGCGCGCAACACCAGGAAACTTTCTGTGGAATTACAATGCCCAGTGTAATAAAAGTTAACAATATATTACCGGGTGTGGTTTTTACAACAACCTTGTTGAGGTAATTATTTCGTTTGTCGCATTGCGGTCTGATATCTTTCGATTGTTTTAGTCCCCAGAAGTAATGCCAAACCGTTGTGTCTTTATTGATGTTGGAGGCATCGGCGCAATCGTATTCGGAAATTATTTTTGTGCTGCTGCAGCTGGTAAAAATGCAGGTTATTGCGGGCAGGATCAATAACAGCAATGTCAGCGGCTTTTTTGATGTTGCAAGCGAATACATATTGTTTGTTTAAAGGAGTGGAAAACGCTCAACGCGGAACGAAAACGCTTAACGCCTGTTTCCGAACTTCGGGCTGCCAGATTTTATTCAGGAATAACACATTTCGGAACGCTAATCCCGAATGTGGGGTTGTCGGATTTAATCGTGAAAATAAAATTTCGGAAACCAGCGTTCAGCGTGAAAAGTCAAATCTAGCGTTTTATAACGGGCATAACAATACCACAAAGGGGGTAACGAAAATTAATGATATAAGTCAAATTATTCTGCCGGCACAAAACAATATCCAGCAGGGTTTTATCATTAATGTTGAGAAATGTGTGAAAATTATGACAACAACTTTTGAGCGGTGGTAGGGTAAAATGTATTTACTTTGAAGGTACAGACAACTGCAGGGAAAAAGTATAATTGACGATTGTTCACTACAGGCAACTCCGTTCTGCGCCCACCCGGTTGGGACGAACGAAATCCACAACATTAAAATACGTAAGTATGCAAACGCTCTCTCCCCGAAAATATGTGCAAACGAAAGCACGCACATTGCCCGTGAGTAAGTGTATGGTAAATAAAGATTGGGAGGAAAGCCAGATAGCCAATGTTTCGGTAATGCGAAAACATGGCAATGGAAATGTTACTATTGGTTTGTACCGGGTTGATCTGTTGTGTCTCGGGGTAAAAGATACCGTGTTTTTTTTCAATACGTCTGAAGACGAGTTTTTATCTTCCTATAGCCGCGAGCTGGCCGATTACGAGGAAATAGATTATGCACTTGCGCACAATATCATTTATGCCGGTCACGATTTTGCGCTTGAATTCGATATTCATCCCCATCATAATTTTGAAATTACCCGTTATATCCTGGAAGAGGACGATCATGCCGTGCCTGTTATTGAAGTGCCGGTAGGCACCGATGGCATCCCGCATTTGATCGTTGAGGAGAACGGCCAGTTCCCCGAAATACTGGCAAAGCTGAAACAGTATGCGGGCGAAGGAAATTATTATTACACTATCGAGGAACAGGGTGTGCCGCCCCGTTTGCGTGAAGAACCGGCGTCGATCAACCTTACCATTGATAATATTCCGCCGGGTGAGGTTAGTTTAAGCAATGTGCAAAGCATTCGCTCCGATGATATGCTGAATACCGAAAAAGTACAGCAACGCTCGGTGCTGGAACAGATCACTATTCATGCAGAATTGCTGACGCGTTTACTGCCGCCCGAAATAAATACCTGTACGCCGGCTGAGGAACTTATGTGGCACGAGATGTGGGATGAAATAGGCCATGGCGCCGAAGAACCCAATAACGTGCTGGAAGAACATTTTGATGAGCACCTGCAGGTAAATAAACTAACTGATGACCTTGCCGAACTGCTCGATCGTAGTAACGAACAGTTGATGCATACGTATGAAACGAAGATGATAGCGCTGGCAAACGAGTATGCGCATAACCCGCTTGTATTGCAAAATATTTATGAGCAGGGCGTGTTGCTCGATCTGCATGCTGTGTGCGCAGCGGCAAAACATCATGCGCTTAAAATGTACAGGTATTACCCGGTATTACATTTCAGCCTGGCATTGGGTGCGCTGATACAGCAGGAAGCCGATAAACGTTTTGAACTGGTGTATGCGCATTTGGAGATCCGTGATGCCGTACCAGGGTATGAACAATATCATTCCAGTGAAGTGATCAATTTCTGGCTGACGCGTTTGTGGATCTGCCTTGAACAGAAAGACATCAAAAGGGCCGTGCAATATTATTTTATGCTGGTTGACGGTAAGGCCACCGGTTGGTTGTTATTGCCGGTGCTGGAAAAATATGTTGAAGTTTTATACCGCTATAATAAAGCGTTGAAGGAGCTGGAGCAATAAGTTGAATAGTTGACGGGTTAACAAGTTGACAAGTTGACAAGTCAATACAAAAAAGTTATTCACTATTGACCAATTATTATTTGCGGTAATAATATGATCTCTGCAATATAATATGGCTTGTTTTTATAACTATGTATCATGTAATATGATATAGCCGTTTCCGTTCGCAATTCCTCACTAAAACTTAATATTGAAAGCACTGGCTTTTAATGCTATAACTCCTATATTTGCCTAGCTCTTTAAAACATTAAGTATTTGCGCCTGAACAATAATATGTAGCCACTTATCGTTAGCCAATAGTACTTGCCTGTTTGCGATCTGCATTCCATCCCTGACTCAACTTCTTGCCAATTTCTTGCCGCTGAATTTCAATTTCTTGCCTGTGAGTAACATTATTCTGGTTGCCGCTTGCCCTTTCTGCCTGCCATTTTGAAAAAGCAGCAATTTTTAAACATAAAACTTAATACCTATGGCACAAAAGGGCTTTCTCATCGACATGGATGGCGTTATCTATAAGGGCAGTGAACCTATACCTGGCGCTGTTGAGTTCATCAATTCATTGCGGGAAAAAGGATATCCTTTTCTGTTCCTGACTAACAACAGTCAGCGTACGCCGCGCGACGTGTGCTATAAATTGCGCAAATTAGGCTTTAAGGTAAACGACGATGATATATTTACCTGCGCTATGGCAACAGCCCGTTACCTGGCTTCACGAAAAGAGCATGGTACGGCCTATGTTATTGGCGAAGGCGGTTTGCTTACCGAGTTGCATAATGTCGGTTATTCCATTGTTGACGATCATCCTGATTATGTGATCATTGGCGAGGGGAGAACCATTATGCTGGAGTCGGTTGATAAAGCGATCAACATGATCATGAACGGATCGAAGCTGATAGCTACCAACCTCGATCCCAATTGCCCTGTTGGCAGTGGAAAGTACCGGGCCGGTTGTGGCGCTTTTGTCGCTATGCTCGAATTCGCTACCGGTAAACAGGCCTTCAGCGTGGGTAAACCCAGTCCGGTTATGATGCGTATGGCGCGGAAGTTATTACAATTATCGACCGATGAAACAATTATGATCGGCGATACCATGAGCACTGATATCCTGGGTGCAGGCTCTATGGGTTTCACAACCGTATTGACCTTATCGGGCGTAACACAGGAAGCTGACCTCGGGCAGTTTGGTTATGCGCCTGACTTTATCATAAAATCGGTGAAAGACCTGCTCAATGATGAATTGTTTGCCCGTGTGCTCGACAAACAACATGAGCCGGTGCTGAACGTGGCATAAGTAATTAGCCGGTTAGCGATGCATTTTTTTTAACACTTAAAATCTGTTGCAATGCCGGAATCAATTACTATTAATAAACGTTCAAATCAAAATGAAACAGTTTCCAAGTGTATGTTTTTTTCTGATGATCGTATGTATTTCCAATGCACAGGCAAAAAAGTATAATCCGAAACTCGACGGTCCGTTTACATCTGCGAAAACCATAAAAGTAGATGGTGTTTGCGAACTGTGTGAACACACCATTGAAGGCACGCTGAAAAAATCGCCGGCCATATTTTTTGCCGACTGGGATGCGGGTACAAAGCTCCTGTTGGTAAAATATGACCGCACAAAGATCAGCATTAAAAAAATAGAGGAAATGGTGGCAGCCACCGGTCACAAAACTGCCAATATAAAGACCGACAGTACCGCTCACAAACCTTTGCCTGACTGCTGCAGACAGGAAAAGCGTTCAAAATAGGTTTCGAATACTACATGTTTAAGAGGAAGTGGGCCCCGATACACCGGGGCTTATTTTTTTGCATCCCATCTGTTTCCCTTGCATAATTCACTGGATATCACCATTTGTTTTTTTCGTTTTTGCGGGTTTGTTTTTTGGGTTTAAATTGCCTCGTTTTCCGCTGCGCAGAGTGCTTTCGCCGGAAGACACCACCCCCGGATCTCCTCAGGTAAATGAACCTGTTGTGTACCCCCTGAACCGTACAGTAGCCTGGCATTTTACAGGCATTAATTAAAGTTGTTCCGATGGCAATCGGAAGCAATTGTACAACTGTACCAATAATGACAAAAAACGTAGTGGTTTTTATTTGCCTGGTTTGTTCGCTGACTGTGTTGAATGGTTATAGCCAGGATAACCTATGGTTAAAAGGAACCTGGAGCGGCGTATATTTTGGCGAGAAGAGCAAACTCACCAAAACCTTCGATACACGGCTGCAGATCACCAAAGTGAACGGTTCGTCGTTTGAAGGCATCGTGCAATGCATTCTGCCCAGCGACACTACTATACGGTTGCATACCCGCATTACGGGCAGGATCTACCCTCACCACATCATGACCAAATTAAAGCAGGTCACTTACTTCAAAGACCCGCCGGGACGATATACCTGGGCCAAACATTGTAATTTGTGCGACAGCATGAAATACACCTTTGAAAAGGTGGGCGACAGCATTGTTATACAAGGTGAAAGAAGATGCGATACGCTTTGCAATATCGTTGCCCGCTATACCAAAAGTATTGGTTCGCTGGTGTATAAGGCAGCCTTCCTCTACGATCCTGATATTACGCCCCGCAAGCTCAACGCAAAAACAGTTGAAACCGGCGCCAATAAACCCGGTACTGTTACCACAAATAGCAAACCCGTTGCCGCTAATGTTACCGCCGGCGGGTCAGCAGCCAATAAACCAGCCGTCGGCGCCAATACTTCCGGCGCTGTTGCTACTACGGGCAGGTCCGTTGCGGGTAGTGTTACTGCCGTCGGCTCTACCAACACCCCAACTACCGGCACATCCGGCGTTACAGGCGGTGCGAATGAAACCAGGGCTGCGTATGCAAAAACCGGCATTATCGACGGCGCCAAAACCGCCACCGCGCAAACCGGCACCCGTGTCGATTTCGTAAAACCTGTTTATAAAGACTCGCTCGTAGGCCGCGATCACTTCGCCGGCCGCCCGGTTGCCCTGCCAAACCGCTACGTCATAAACGCCGATTCCGCCGAAATACGATTTATGGATAATGGCATCGTCGATGGCGATACCATCAGCGTTTATTATAATGGGCAGCTGATTGTGCCAAAACTGAGCCTGAAGGAAAAGCCTTATATCATCAAAGTACCGTTGTTCCCCGATTATCCCAACCGGCTGGTGATCCATGCCGAAAGCCTCGGAATTTATCCACCCAATACCGCGCTGGTGCGTATTATAACCGGGAAAAAAGAAGAGAGTTTTTTACTTAGTTCAAGCATGTCGAAAAGCGGCAGTGTTGAATTGATGAACAACACTGGCTCAACCGCCTCGCGTCTGCCAGATCAATAGGTAATGGGCAAGCGGGAAATAAAATACAGCCGAAGGCCAAAAGCTAAAAGCCTAAAGCGAATACTTCCTAATACACCTTCACTTCCCACAAACCCGGTATTCCTTTTAAAAAGGTGATGCGCAGGTATTGAGCCGTTATTGACAGCTTATCGCTATGGGGCGATTTGATTTGTATGTCGCTGTGCCCGCCGCAACGTTTCCAGGTCTTTCCATCGGTGCTGTAATCGAGCCGGTAGGCATGGCCGGCCGTAGGCATTACAAAATAAGCATCGAGCCGTTTTAGTTTTTGGGCCGATCCAAGATCGAGCGTACAGGTGGCAAGCGAATCGCCTGAGGCCGCCATCCAGCGCGTGCCGTTCGATGCATCGATGGCATTTTTCGGCTGATAGGTTTCTGTTCTGTTGAGTGTTGTATCCTTTATGGGTTTTACTTTCAGATTGGGCAATGAACTGGACGCGGTTGCATTTTTAATGACAAGCTGTTTCGGTGATTTCTTTACAGCATGCAGCGCACCAACGCCTTCATGCGTGAGCACAACGGGTTGTATGGTGCCATCCTCATTAAATGATAATTTATCAACCCATACCTGGCGGTTGGTGCTGCCGCGGCCAAATTCCAGGTAGGTGAAATAGTAATTATCTGTTCCTTTTACATTGAATACACAACCATGGCCGGGACCATATATGCCTTTCGCATGATCGGTTGTTGCAATAATATCCTGTTCGGGGAACTCAAACGGTCCGAATGGCGATACGCGGCTGTACATATAGGCATATTCATAATTCTCATGTCCCGATAAAGTATACAGGTAATAGTAAATACCCTTTCGTTTGAAGAGGAACGGTCCTTCCGAATAACCGCCGCGTTTTGTTTTTATCACAACGGTGGTATCGAGTGTGATCATATCGGGGTGTACACGTGCTGCGCCGCGTTGCGCCCAAACCATATAGGCTTTGCCATCATCATCTATGAACACTTCGGCGTCTATTCCCTTGGTGCCTTTGGGGCCTTTGTCGGTAACAAGCGGTTTTGGCGCATTGGCTCCGGTAAAGGTGTCGCCGCCATTGGCCACATGGAACGGCCCGGCGGGTGAACTGGCAACGGCCACATGAATATCGTGGTTGATGGTAGGGTAGAGGTAGTATTTTCCTTTCACTTTGGTGACGGTGCTGGGCGCCCAGTATAACTGATCTGCCGCCGCAGGGAAATGCGTGCCGTCGAAACTCCAGTTTACAAAGTCTTTCGATCTCCAAACAACAGGCAGTCCCGATTTTGCCAGCCCCTGGCCCGTGCCATCGGTGGTGGCATAACAATAAAAGGTGCCGTCAATTTCTACAATGCTGGGATCGGCTATAAGATCGGGAATAATGGGGTTGCCGGCTGGCTGGGCAAGCGTGATCGTTGTTGAAAAAAGCGTAGTGACTACTACCCAAAGGGATGCTCTCATTGTTTATCTTGATTTAGGCAGGTGTGCCACACTTACGGCTGCATCGCCTGGAAAGTGTGGCACACCTCAATGTTGCAATGTACAAATTTCATGGTGGTAAAAGATGAAATATTATTGTTTACCGCTATTCGTGTTAATTTAGGTTATTCAACGGCCAATATGGCGGCTTGCACGGGTGATAAAAAATGGTTACTTCGATTGTTAATTGCATTCACCTAAAACTTGTCACATGAAAAAAACTGTAACACCGCGGTATGCCTGCGTGCATATCGGTAATGTATACTCTTATTACTAACGCATTCCCGTTATATAATTCCTGCAAACCCTTTTTAGTTTTCCCCATATCCTGACTGCGGTGCGATTTGTGCAGGAGCATCCGGCAGTTAAAATTCTACCTTCTTCGCAATATATTCCTCCCAAACAATCAATAACAATGAGCACTAAACTTTACTCATTGCTGGTATTGCTTTTTGTAATGCCGGCCTCGCTTACTGCAGCAACCATCACTGTTTCTTCATTATCGGCCCTGCAAACGGCTATCAATAATGCCGCGCCCGGCGATATCATTATTCTTTCCAATGGTACTTACACCGCCAGTGCAGATATCACCGTCAATAAGCAGGGTACAGCCACATCGCCCATCACCATTCAGGCGCAATCTATTGGCGGGGCCACTATAGGCGGAACGAACGGTTTCAATATCGTTAGTCCGGCCCGTTACATTATCATCAAAGGATTCAGATTTACCCATAATGCTTCGCAGGCCACCATGGCCAGCGGCACCAGTTTTTGCCGGTGGACGCGCAACATCTTTCAAACGCCCGGCACGGGAGAGAACCTCCTGCTCAATGGAAATGATCATGAAGTTGATTACAATACTTTTCAGCATAAGAACGCCCCCGGCCGGTTTATCGCAGTGCGCGGTTCGGGCAGCCAGATCGCCCGGCGTTTGCATATTCATCATAATTACTTTTTCGATCAGCAGCCGCAAAGCGGTAACGGCGCCGAAACCGTGCAGTTCGGCTTAAGCGGTTTAAGCCTTAGCAGCAGCAACAGCATTATAGAGTACAACCTGTTTGAAGAATGCGAAGGAGAGAATGAAATGATCTCCATAAAAGCGTCGGCGGTTACCGTTCGTTACAATACGATCAGGAACTGCCCGGCCCAGTTTACGTTACGCCATGGCAACTGGTGCAAAGTATACGGCAACTATTTTATCAATACACCCGGCATCCGCATTTTCGGCGACGATCATGTTATTTTCAGCAATCATTTCGAGAACTGTAACCCGGCCATCAATATTGGCAATGGCGATGGTGAAGTGGCCAATGGCGATGCGCTTACGGTGCATGACCGGCCCGATCGTTGCCTGATCGCTTTCAATACATTGGTGAACAACCCGGCCAATATTAAACAAAGCGGGCGTACCAACGGTTTGGGCGCTACGAATACCACCATTGCCAACAATATTGTGCAGGGCGGGGGGGCGGCGGCATCCATAGCAGGGCCCTTTACCGGCGCCGTATGGTCGGGCAATATCATTTACCAAACGAATGGCGCAGGCTCCATGCCCTCCGGTGGTTATACTTCGGTAAACCCGCTGCTGGCGCGCAACGGCACGGGCACCTTTCATTTGCAAAGCGGCAGCCCGGCCATTGGTATGGCAACCGGTTCGTATGCCGCGGTAACGGTTGATATGGATGGACAAAGCCGCACAGCTCCATTGGATAAAGGCGCCGATGAAACATCTACTGCTGCAGTGATCGCACAAATACTTTCCACTTCCATGGTAGGGCACAATGGCAGCGATCCGCAGGCATGCGTACCCGTATCGGCCAGTGCCGATGACGGCAATGTGCCGGGCAACGTACTGGATAATAATCTGAACACCCGCTGGTCGGCCAACGGCGATGGTCAATGGATCCAGTTCTGTTTAAGCAATGCCGCCACAGTTACCGGCGTACAGATCGCCTTTTACAATGGTACAGCGCGCACCTCTACATTTGATATTCTTACCAGCAGCGACGGCATTGGCTGGACCAACGCTGCTTTGGGCCGTGTGAGCAGTGGAACGGGTTTGAATCTCGAGACCTTCAATATTACCGCAACCACGGCTAAGTATGTGCGTATTGTGGGACATGGCAACAGTGTAAATGCCTGGAACAGTTATACCGAAGTGCGCATACTCAGTAATGCAACACTTGCCGCACGGGTAGAAAATGAAGCGGCGGCCTCATCAACTTTGTTAAACAGTTTTCCCAATCCATTCAGGAATACCAGCACCATTGATTACCAGCTCGAAAAAGATGGCCCTGTGCAGTTGAGCGTACTCGATATTACGGGCAGGCAGGTACGCGTACTGGTAAATGCGCAGGCAAAAGCGGGCACACATCGCCTTACATTCAATGCATCTCAGCTTCCCGCGGGGGTGTATTGGTTGAAGTTTGTGCATAATGGCAAAACGCTTACAAAGCAGGTAGTTAAAGCTAATCAGTAAGTTATTCAGTTGTTCAGTTATTCAGTTATTAAGTTGAACTCCGAACTAACGAACCGAATAACTGAACAACTCCGAACCCGGGTTCTATTGTTAACCTACATAAACAAACATCCAATGAGAAAAACACCAATTCGTCTCTTGTGGAGCTTGCTATGCCTGCTAACGGCATCAGTAAGTGAAGCGCAAACGCCGGTAGCAAAGAACGGCCAGTTGCGCGTGATCGGCACCAGGTTGTGCAACCAGTACGGCAATCCAATTCAGTTGCGCGGTATGAGTACCCACGGCATTCAATGGTACGGCTGGGGCGGCTGTTTGAATGAGGCCTCGCTCGATGCACTGGCTTATGACTGGGGCGCCGATGTACTGCGAATTTCGCTGTACGTACAGGAGGGCGGTTATGAAACCGATCCCGCCGGTTTTACCGCACAGGTGAACCGCCTTATTGAAGAAGCAACCGAGCGCGGCATGTATGCGCTGGTCGACTGGCACCAGCTGACGCCCGGCGATCCCAACTTCAATCTTACGCGGGCAAAGACATTCTT
>CBIHPC010000172.1:0-13099 GCA_966211305.1 uncultured Niastella sp. | reverse complement strand
ACTTTATTCCTTGAGATCTGCATGCCATGCGACGTAACCCCGAAGGAATACGATTGCCGTACATAAATACCATTGAAGTTGGTAAATACGGAACGGGTAGGCTGGCTGATGTCATTACTGTCAACCACACATTTTGAAACGCCATCGAGATAAATACCGGCGCCGCAAACATCCTGTATGGTATTTCCAACAAAGACGTTGCCTGCAGAGATATACGAAGGCGGCAGATAGGTGCGGGATGTATTGGTTATTCCATAGTATCCGCCGGTGATCCTGTTGTTGATAAAACAGTTGCTGTCGCTAAGGGAAGCATTGGCAATGTCGATCGCATTGGTTGCGCTGTTATTTATAACTATACCTGCAAAACCCGTAGTGGTTACATTGGTACCCATGGTTATGCTGCAATGTTTTATGGTATTGTGGTCGGCATCGCCCATCAGGTGTACGCCATAACCATATGATGCGCCGGTTACTTTTATATTCAGGCTGTCGATGGTAACGTAGTCGGTACCGTTTAGTTTTATTGCCGCGCGGTTATCATTGCTGGTTGCCGCATAAGTCAGGGTATCGCCGTTGCATTTAAAGGTAATTGTCTGGGCAGGCGAGGTGTTCATGGCCGGCAGCGATAGCTGCTCATTATACGGCCCGGTATTGGGCGCTACATTGAATACTACAGGGCCGGTAACACCGCATTGCATAGCCAGTGCGGCATCGCTGAACGAGGTGAAGTTGATGCCGCCGGTAGGCTGGGTTGAATTGATGGTATATACGCCCCCGGGTAATTTGGTATGTATGATAACCCTGATGGGCGCTGAATACATGGTATGGCCCATACAGGTTACCGCCGCGCGGTAATAAGTTGTTACAGCCGGTAAGATGTCCATGGCAGGGTAGGCGAGGCCGGTGCTGATATCGTTATACGTGCCATTTGCCGTGCTTGCGCTTTGCCAGGTATACGTTTGTCCCACACCCCAGGAATTGCCTTTCAATCCCAATGCGATGGTAGGGCCAAAACATAAAACCGAATCGGGCAATACGGTAGATACACCGGGTTTAACCGGTGTTTGGCACAGTGGGGTTACAAACTCGTAACAGCCGGGATCGGGATTCAGCGTACTGCGGGTGGCATTGATGATATCGGTAGTTACGTTCACGAAAAACGCCATGTTATCTATCGGCTGCGCCCTTGGTACAAAATTGAAAGCCGCGAGGTCGGTATACATCGGGTCTTCATATACCGAGGAGAAATCAAGACCGGTTACCTGTTGCCAGAGGGGTAACGAGTCCAGCACCTGGTTGGCAAGCGAACCTACCGCATTGATAAAATCTGAACCGGTAACATTATAAACATTCCGGTTACAGTTAAAGCGGGTCATCGTTCTTTCCAGCGTAATACCATAGTTCCAGTCGCTGGTTAATCTTGAAATGGTAATAATATTGTTCAACACATTCACATCGCTTACATTTTCGAAGTATAGTCCATCGCTTTCCTGGCCATAGATGGTCTGATCGTCGATTGAAATGGTGTTGTGGTAAACATTGAAGAAGGAAGCAGCTGCAAAACGCGAAGCTATTCCGTATTGTATACCGTTTGAACTGAAATCGTAAATAAGATTGCTGGCAAACAGGTTTACATTACCCGCCGCTCCCTGTGCAGAATTAAGGATGCCATAAATAAAACTTCCCCAAATGGCATTACTGATATGGAAGTTGTGAATTTTATTATTGATGATCTTTACGTTCTGGTCGAATGAGTTGAGATAAACGCCCGAAACCTTTGAATTGGCGTGGGGCCCGCCCTGCAGATCGTTCCCGTCTGCCACCGTGCCGTCATTATAGCTCAATTGAATGCAGGCAGTATATGAATCGGAAATAGTATTGTTGGAAATTATGTTGTTCTGCATCAGTATAGGAGAACCCGACACCGGCACGCTGCTTAGCGTAATACCCGTGTTCCCGCCCGAAATAGTGTTGTTCCTGATCTGGTTGTTATCGCAATTGCTGTTACCTGCCGCTGTGGCAAAACCATGGTTGCCGTTGATCACGATGCCTTCATTGTTGGCAGGTGTGGCAGCGTTGGTGGGCAGAACGATCTGGCAATTCTGAATAGTATTATTGTCTGCGTTATTCAGCAGGTGAAATCCATAACCGTATTGTCCGGCGGCCTGTGGTGTTATGCGAAGGTTGTTAAAAGTTACATAACTGGTGTTCTCCAGTTTTATACCGGCCCGGCTATTGGTATTGTTTGAGGTGAAGGAAAGCGTTACGCCGTTACAATTGAAGGTGATGGTATTGGCGGCGGATGTGCCCGGCAGGCTGTTGAGATGAACCTGCTCATTGTACGGGCCCGTACCTGCCGCTACGTTAAATACGATGGGGCCGCTTAACCCGCTTTGCATGTAAGCCACTGCATCATTGAACGTGTTGAAATTGGCGCCGCCTGTGGGCAATGTTGAATTGATGGTGTAGGTGCCCGAAACCTGGGCTTTTGCAACATTATAGGCGCAGAGTTGAGCACAAAAGAGAATTGGAATTACCTTTTTGAATAGTTGCTCATGCAAAATCGCTGGCATAGCAGTGAATGGTTTAAAATAGGTTATGGGATGATTTAGGTAAGGATAAGGTCAGTCAGTAGCGCAACAATTACAATTACATCAAAAAGAAAGGGATGGAGCTCCTGTTGGTGAGTCCATCCCCTGTTATGTTTATTTAGTCAAAAGCATTCTGTTCACAAAGATCTCATTACCTGATAACACTTTTATCGTATACACCCCCCTGGCCCATGATTCGAAGCCGTTCATTTTAATAGTTGAATAACCTTTCTGAACATGGGTATTGGTGGTTCTCATCAGTTTGCCGGTAACATCGTATATAAGCACCTGCACCTCTTTGTCGGTATTTGATGCAATGTTGATCTGCATAAAGTTGTTAACCGGGTTAGGTACAACCGTAACAGCGGAGATACCATTTGCAGACAATGAAAGTTTAACCGTTTTACTGTACAGTACCTCCCCGTTGGTGCCGTTTATTTTGATGCGGTAATATACATTGGCGGCTTTTATTCCGAACAACTCATCGGTTGATTGATACCTGTTGAAAGCTGAGGACGTATTGGCGGCCTCTACTTTTCCTGCATAGATAAAATGCACGCCATCGAAACTTTTTTCAATGGTGAAGTATTTTACTGTGTTGTTTGCCGTAACCGACCAGTCGAGGCTGGCCAGCCCGTTATTAAGTACGCCGTTAAGGCTGATCTTGTTGCTGGTAAGTACGGTACAGCTTGGGTCGTATGTTATAACAGCTGTATCGGTCGAAAAGATGGGGCAGCCATTATCCAGCGTTTGTACTACAATGTAAGTGCCGGGCGAATCCACGGTTATTGAAGTACTGTCGGTGTCGAATGTTACAATATGTCCATCGGGTGTTTGCCATGAATACCTCGATGTGGAATAAGGATCGGTAACCCAGATATTGCTGATACTTGTTGCGCCGCAAAACACGGGCACATCGGCTGCGAGGTCTGCCGTAGGTGGCAGGAACAGATCGAATGGAGCGATAAAGTCTTTTAACTCCGAAGTGAACGAGGTGGAAGAGCGGGTCTTTACCATTACTTTACTGAACGGGATACCGCAGGGAGTGGTTCCCATCAGGCTGGTAGGATTTAAGCCGAGTGCGGTTAAGTTCACGGCAAATTCCATAAACTGACCGGCTGCATACTGCGTTACGATAGAATTATTGGCCCGCGCTACCCTGAATGGCCCGCCCCATGTAGGTCCGCTGTTTTCCGTACCATAATAGAAAGGATCGCCGAATTTCGGCTGAATGCCGGCATATCCATATTGCGCACCGGGTGTGGCGCCGTCAAAAGTACCGGTCCAGTCGAACGTAGCCGGTGTTGTCAGAAGAGCGGCCTGGTCTACCCATATACGGGCTTCGATGTCGCTGAGACTCCCGCCGCTGTAGTTGGCGGCAAAAATAATATCGCCGGCCTGGGTAATATTACCTGAACCATCGAATACCCAGGAGGTATGCCCGGCATCGGGACCATAACCGGTAAAACGCGTAGTGCCGCGTGTATAAAAAATATCTGTCTGGTACATTTCAAAATCGAAATACCGGTCGCCGGTAGTGCCTTCAACGGCAACGGCGCCAAACAGCCAAAGCGGATCGGAAGTATTACCGTTAGGTCCCTGGCGTCTTAAATGGCAATACACATCGAGAATATCATTTTTTGCAAGGATATTTTTTGTATCACCCCGCCAGTCATCGGGGTTGTCCCCGTTTTTATTTGAACCATCGACAAATGCGGTTTGATCTGAGCCGTGATAGTCACGTACAAAGATCGCATCTATTAATGTTCTTTCACCAGTTTGATAAAAAGCGGGATATCGCATCTTGCGGTAAAAGGGGACGTTTGCATTCGCAGCGGGATCCGACAAATAACCGGCAACAATAGCGCTGGCTCCGGTTGTATCAATTACAAACAGGCTGCCGCCGCCTGTAAGCATCTGATCGTACCACCAATCGTCGCAATCGCTGCACGGGCTCGAGGAAACAATGAAAATGTTCGACTGTGCATCGGCATCTACCCCAAATTTGCCCTCAATAGTCGGCGTTACAACCTGTGCGTCGCTCCCATAGGCATAAAAGGCCATCAATAGGACGAGTACAATTTTTTTCATAAATACGGATTTATTACAAAAAGGACTAAATCATTAATATTCAATACTTCGGAATATTAAACCGGATAAGTGTCTCATTGCCGGTTAAAAGCCCGGCCGCTATGCATATATTGAAAAAATGATTTTCGGCTGTGGTTTCGCCAGGAAGCAGATCGAAGTGCTTGTTGATTGTCTTACTTATCGAAGTGTTTCCCGGGTTACTGATTAATATGCCTTTCCCAAATTTATTTCGGGAATTACAACAAATTTATCTAAAAAATATAAGTATCAAAATATATATGAATAAATAAATATTGCTTAAGTGCTGGAATTAAGTGCTGTATATATATGATTTATAAGCGGAACCACTTAGGCGCCCGGTGAGGGATGTAATTAGTCAGATTTATGCAAAAGCTTGCAATTCAGGTAACTGGGTAAAATTGCCGGCGCTTTGCCCGAAATTGCTACCGGCAGTTTTATGTTGAAAAGGGGGTGGTGAATGTGCATAAAAAGAACGTCAGCCGGGGTGGCGCAGGCGATAAAAAAAGCCCTCAAATCCGTAGATCTCAAGGCATTTATTTATCAGGGACTTAATCTGGAGTTATTAAAGGATCAGAAAAAGCGACGGGGTACAGGATCCTACGTATAAAAATATGTAAAATCAATATTTGACCAACGCGTTTGCTACTGTTGGTATAAAACCTGAAAGGCTGCCTCTTTTCAGAGACAGCCTTTCGTCCTTGTTATGAAAACACCTGTTCTACTTTACAATTGTGAATGTGATGGTTTTTGCTGCACCTGCTGTAGTTCCTGCAGAAGGGGTAGCTTTCAGCGTATAGGTTCCGAGCGCAGGCGGGTTCCAGTTACCATAATAAAAGTTACCAGAACCATTATCTCCATGCAGGGCGAACGGAGCAGCGGCATCTGTAAATGTTTTGCTTTGTTTGCCGCTCAATTGAAACTTCACACTTTTTACATCTGTTGTAACAACCGCACGGATGTTCGCTTTCTTCAGCTTCAATTTGCTCAGGCTGATGGTTTGTCCGTTTACGATTGACTGTACATCTTTTTCTGTTTCGGAGTTAACCAGTTTGAAGTCTGTAACGCTCATAGTTGTTGATGGCGCTAATGTCGTTGTGGTTTGGGTAGTTGTATCTGTTGCCGGCGGCGGAGGTACAGTACCGCTTGGTGTGGGCACCATATCGGCATAAGTAGCATGCTCGTTACCAATTTTGATATCATCTAAATAAAGTACTCTTATATTGGTTTGTGTGGTGCCGGTGCCATTCCAGTCTGATTTGTACACACCCATTTTAACATTTGGATTGTGAATTTCGCCGGTTATGGCATACATGTTGGCGCCGGTACGGTTCATGATCTTTACACCATCGCGCCAGATCTCAATTAAACCGTCAGAACCCGAAGCGTGTTTAATGTGCATAACATAAGCATGCCATTTGTCTTTATCGAAAACACCCAGATCGAACCATGTGCCCAGGATCCTTATATATAATTTGTCTGCTTTTACGCGTAAGCAAAGAGCCGGTGTTTTGCCGCCGCCCTGGTGCCATTGGGTAATAACATCGTCATCGGTGTCATACTTAAATTGAGCCGCAGGCGCATACATCGCATAGGAATACCAGCGGTTCAGGTTTACCGTTTCAGGGAAACTGATCTCTGTTCTTGTACCATTCTTAATTTCAGGATCGGTGTCCCTTAATTCGAAACGGGCCGATTTAACGCCCTGGTAAGCGGGGTTTGAAACAGTGGTGATACCGTAAGAAGTAGCTACCTGTTTGCTTACTCCGGTACTGAAGAAGGAGGTGCCTTCAAGATTATCGGCCCATACAAGGTTGCCGATGGCTTTGGTTGAAACAGGCGCATTTAACGCGCTCTCATCATAGGTTGGTTCTATTGTCGCTTTTTTGCATGATACGATAGAAGCCATTAACAGGGAAGCAGCCAGTAAGCGTTGGTTGGCACAGATAAAACTGGTTGTTGTACGCATTGAAGTTTTCATTTGAGGTTATTGATTGAATTTTTCTTAGGATACGTGATGATTTTTTTATTTCGTCACTACAGCATAATAACTCACGATGCGAGGGGATTGTTATGTGGTATTTTATTCGATTCCGCGAATTATGCAGTAATTCTTACTGCCCGCAGGGAAAATGCTTAACATTTTTGCCGAAGGATTTCTTAATCCCCGTTTAAGAGTGGAAAAGACAATTGTAAGCAGGAATGCAATATTTTATTGAACAACGCAGTAGTATAGCACGGCAGGCGGGCGGGAAATAAGGCCAAATACCGCATATTTCAGGGGTTACTGCTTAGTGCGTTCACAGGTGATAGCGAGGTACAAAATAATTCGGGATTTTCTGTCACGTTTTTTTGCGTGGACAGGTTTTAGACATAATAAAATAAATAATGATGAAAATTGTAAAGGTAACTTACACTGTTAATCCCGCTTTTGTAGCAACCAATCAGGAAAATGTAAAAAGGTTTATTAATGATATCAGGGCATTGAACAATCCTGCCATCAGGTATATCAGTTATCTCGCCGGCGATGGCAAAACTTTTATTCATATCGGCGCATTCGACAACGATGAGGCGCAAAAGCAGTTGCTCGATCTGCCTTCTTTCAAATCATTTCAACAACACCGAAATGGCAGCGGGCTGGAAACGCCGGAAAATATAGAGATCATGCAGATGGTGGCCGCCTCGCCCGATCTTTTTGAATAACAGGCAAATGCAAAAAACGGGCTACTATTATAAAGGTTACTTTTGTGGCATGGAACGGGTTTTTTAATAGTTTACCTGAACAGGAAACTGCTCATTCAGTATTCAGCTGGCCTAAAACCAATTTTATGTCAAAAAGAGAAGCGATATTTCTGATCTCCATTGTAGTAGTCGTTATCGGCGGGTTCTATTATTATATGAAATATGTTTTTGAGCCGGCGCCAAAACAGCCCGCCGATATGCTGGTAGCCAACACAGATGCAAAACCTGCCCCAAAGCCGAACAACAATGAATGGCCGCTGCCCGGTGAATTGAAAGAGATCTCGGGAATCGTTTTTCGCGATAATGATCATATAGCCTGTATTCAGGATAAGGATGGAATTATTTATATATATAACCTGCAAAGCAGGAGCATAGATGCGAAAATTCCATTTGCCGGAAATGGTGATTATGAAGGGCTGGCCAAAGTGAAAAACACCTGGTACGTATTGCGGTCAGATGGCTTTTTGTTTGAGGTGCAGGAGCAAAATGGCGCACAACCTGTTGTTAAAACCTATGACCTGCCGCTTACTGTAGAAAATGATACCGAGTCGTTATGTTACGATAGTGCGAATAACAGGTTGCTCGTTGGGGTTAAAGAAAAGGACCTGACGGAAAAAGATAAAAAAGGCGTTTATGGGTTTGATCTCAAAACAAAGAAAATGAGCACCGACGCGGTTTTTTATCTTGAATTGTCGAAGAAAGGGGATGACAAGGACGAAAAGAAAGACAGGGACGACGATGATAAAGGGAAAGGAAAGAAAAAGAAAAAAGACAAGTCAGAGATCAAACCTTCGGATTTTACCATTGAGCCCGGCACCGGCGATCTGTATATTCTCGATGGTCCGTCATCGCGGCTGATCACAGCCGATTCAAAAGGCAATATCAAAACCAACGTTCAACTCGACAAACACACATTTCCGCAACCCGAAGGATTGTGTTTCAGCCCGGGTGGCGACCTGTATATTTCAAGTGAAGGCGGTAAAAACGGGCAGGGGATAATTGTAAAATTCAAACCGGAGGTTACTCCATAAATAACGCTGAATAGTGTTTTGAGAATGCATTTCTCTTTCTGTGAAGACCGCCTGCCGGCGGTCTTTTTTTGTGGGATCCTCGTGCCACCATTGATCCTTCATTCTTTCTCCATCCTGATCGGTTATTTTAAAATGTCTTCAGCCCGTTTCTGGATGTACTCCCAGTTGATCACGCTCCACCAGGCAGTGATATAGTCAGGCCGTTTGTTCTGGTATTTCAGGTAATAGGCGTGTTC
This sequence comes from uncultured Niastella sp., assembly GCA_966211305.1. Classification (GTDB taxonomy): domain Bacteria; phylum Bacteroidota; class Bacteroidia; order Chitinophagales; family Chitinophagaceae; genus Niastella. Next base: position 4,390 of record CBIHPC010000172.1, on the reverse strand, counting down.
CCATACATCGAGCCCCAATACGGGATTGCCTTTTACGGGTGCTACATCCATCAACGGATTGTCCTGGTTGGGAGTAGAGGTAACCGCCAGTTTTTTATCGTTGGTATATATCAGCCAGGCCCAACCGCTGCCGAACCGGTCTTTGGCGGCATTGTTGAACTGGGTTTTAAATGCTTCGGGCGAGCCAAAATCCCGCGTTATCATTTCAGCCAGTTTACCCGAAGGCGCATTGCTGCCGCCCGGCGCTTTCATCGATTTCCAGAACAATTCATGATTGTAATGGCCGCCGGCGTTGTTCCGCATTTTATCGGTGTATTTCGAAATGTTTTGCAGCAACTGTTCAATGGATGTTGAGGCAGTATTCACCTTTTCTGCTTTAACCGCCTCTGCCAGGTTTTTGGTATAACCGGCTGCATGTTTGGTATAATGGATCTCCATTGTAAGGGCATCGATGGCCGGTTCAAGGGCCTTATAAGAATAACCCAGCGGTGTTTGCTGCCAGCCAATATCGTTCATGTCGCCTGCGAAGTTTACCTTATCGTTCTCCGCGGCCAGTGAGGCCAGCGCAGGCATGGCCAGCACATAGCCCAAACCGGCTTTTCCGGTATTCATTAAAAAGCGGCGTCGGCTGAAAATATTTTCATTTTTCATCATACTATCTCGGTTTGAAGAAGAACCAGATGCAAAATTCAGGCCCCGGGTTATTATTCGTAAAAAAATAACAGTCACAAGTATATTGAAAGATGCTGAACAGCTATATTAGCTTATTTATGACAGCATCCGGAATAAATAAGAACGCGTTTAAAGTAGTGCTGGTACTCGGCTGGCTGCTGGTATCGGTGGCGGGGTTTATGGCAAAACTTCCCCGGGGCTTCAGGCATTACGACAAAGAATTACATGCAGCTTTTTATTTTATGGCTGCCGCCTTTCTGAACATCCTGTTCACGAATGGAAAGTTTACCAGGCATATTCTTATTTTTGGATTGCTTTACCTGTTCAGTATTTCAATAGAGTACGCACAGGAATATTCGAACAAACTGCTGCATAAACGGATCCATGGCCGGTTCGATCCGGAAGACGTTAAATATAACCTCCGCGGATTGATCGCCTTTTCCATATTATGGATGCCTTACTGGCTTGTTCGGTCGGGTTACAACAGGTTTAAACTCAAGGATGCCGTGGAGCCTGGCGGGCAGAAATGACCGTTTCAATGCCAGTTCACTTCCCGTACATTGCCATAGCTTTTTTCTTCCTGCTGACATAAGGTTGTCACTGCTATGGCCTTACTTTGCACCATTCAAATTCAAAAAGCATGTTGCCGTTAAAAGAGCTGTATTCCCCTGCATTTTACGACCAGGTAGGGAATGTTTTTGCAGAAATAGTTCCGGGCTTCAACAATGCGGTTTTTATAAAAAAGATCTATTCTTCCGGCTTCAAAAAAATGGAATTGAAGGAGCGGATGCGCCATACCACTACCGTATTGCACGAATTCATGCCGCCTACATTTGCTGCTGCCGCTAAGATCATAAAAAAAGCCATCGTGCATTTCAGGAAACGCGGTTGGGGGGAAGGCCGGCTTGAATATATGTTTCTGCCCGATTATATTGAGGTATATGGCATCGAAGATCTTGATGCGGCAACGGATGTTATCGAGTATACGACACAATTTGTAAGCTGCGAGTTTGCCGTTCGGCCTTTTCTTTTGAAATATCAAAAACCCATGATGGCTCAAATGCAGCGCTGGGCAAAACATGAAAATTATAAGGTGCGCAGGCTGGCCAGTGAAGGCATGCGGCCGCGGCTGCCCTGGGCCATGGCAGTACCTGCGCTCAAAAAACTACCAGCTGAAGTATTGATCGTGCTGGAACAGTTAAAGACGGATCCTTCTGAATGGGTGCGCAAAAGTGTGGCCAATTGTTTAAACGACATTGCTAAAGACCACCCTGAGCTGGCTGTGAAAACAGCAAAGCGCTGGATGGGAATCAGCAGGGAAACCGACGCCATTGTAAAACATGGTTGCCGAACGCTTTTAAAACAGGGACATGTGGAAGTGCTGGGCCTGTTCAGCCTTGCACATAGCACCAATATTAAATTGCTGAGTTATATTTTGTCTACACCGAAGGTACGCATTGGTGAAAACCTGCAGTTTACGGTAAGCATTCATAACAAAGATGATCGTCCGCTCACCATACGATTGGAATACGGCATCTATTACCTGCGAAAGAACGGAACGCATTCAAAGAAGGTGTTCAAGATCAGCGAACGGCAGTTTATGGCCGGTGAAAAAGCCACCATCACGCGGAAGCAAAGTTTTAAAATAATTACCACCCGCAAATTTTATCCGGGTAAACATAAAGTGTCGATCATTATCAACGGGCGCGAACAAAAGACGGAATTTTTTGAAGTGCTTTTGTAAACAAGCCCGCTACACTTCCGCAGCCACTTTCGCATATTTGTTCCGGTATTCTATAGGTGTTAAACCGGTAACCCGTTTGAAGATATCGCGGAAAGCCTTGGTATCGGTATAACCCACATCGAGCATTACTTCCAGTACGTTCTTCTGCGACCCTTCAAAATATTGTTTGGCGGCTTCAACCCGAACACGTTGAATATATTCCTTCACGGTGTTATTGGTAGCCTGTTTGAACCTGCGTTCAAAGGTGCGGTGACCGGCATTGATCTTTTCTGCCAGTACTTCTATCGTCAGCTTTTCGGTATAATTCTTTTCAATAAAATCCTGCACGCCGAGAATATCGGAATCGTTATGGTTCCGCTGGCCTTTGAAAATGGCAAATACATCCTGGCTGTTCCTGTCAATATCCAGTGCAAAATGTTTCGAGATCAGTACCGCAAGATCCCGGTTGGCGAATTTTTCTACCAGGTACAGCACCAGGTTCCAGAGGCTGGTGGCGCCGCCGCTGCTATAAATGTTATCAACCGCAGTTATGATAGCTCCATCCACTACTTCTATTTGCGGGTATCGTTGTTTGAACTGATCTATAAAGTTCCAGTGTGTTGAACATTTTTTACCATCCAGTATGCCCGATTCCGCCAGTATAAATGCGCCCAAACATAAACTGGCCACACTGCTTCCCTGCTTATACAGTTTTTGAATATACGGGATGGCAGCTGCATTGGCATTGATGCCGGCAACGATATCGCCATAGGCCGGCGGAATCACCAGCAGATCGGTTTGGGTAACATCCTTCAGCAACCTGTCTGTTTTTATTGAATACTCCCCGTCATTGGCAGATACATATTCGTTGAGGCCAACGTATTCTACCTGGAATGCCGGTTGTTTTCCAAATGAAACCAGGAATTCATTGGCAGTTTTGAATGTGCGATAGGCGGGAGTAAGCGCCTCTATGACCGCGGTTTCCGGAACAAAAACAGATACTTGCATATCGGGTAAGATGTTTGATGTCAAATATAATAAACGATTTGTCACGAACAACCCCCGAACTTGTCGTTTTTGCCCTCACTATCCTGTAAGGAGAAGACTAATTTTGGATATTCTACTATTGAGAAATAAAACTAATTGGTGATGACGGAAGTAAAACGATCGTTTATCGTATTTCTTACATTCAGCGGCCAGTGCCGGCAGGCATTGGAGCATTACCGGAAATGTTTTGGCGGTGAACTGGAACTCCAAACGTTAGGCGATGCGGCAGGTTGCTGGAAAATGGATAAGCGGATCCGCGATGTAGTTGTATGTGCAACGCTCACCAATGATTACTTTAAACTGGCGGCATCCGATCTGCCCGACGATGGGGGCGTCGTTATCGGGAATAACATCAGTATCATGATCGAGTGTGGCTCTAACAGTGAGCGGGACAGGTTGCATGCGCTTTTGTCGGAAACCAAAAGCGTGCGAAAAAAAGGCAGCCATAAAATGATAACTGTGGTCGACAGGTATCATGTGAACTGGATATTGAGCGTTGATTGATGTTCCTGTTGCAATTGAACCACATGACACGAAAATTTCCAGTTGCCCGGAATACAGGTTGCCGGGTTCGGGGGCATGCGGATTAAAAGTTACAGGGCTTAAATTTCGAAATGTTCTTTTCTTTTCATGCCTTCTGCTGTAAAGACTTGCACTTTGCTTGTAATCTGAAAAATGAAACGTTGAACGCGGATCTTTGAACTATGAACTTGAAACCTGTAACCCTTTCCCATGGTAAATAATGTATTTTTGACGTATATTTATTGCCATGAAACGATTCGCCATTACTGCCATGTTTGGGCTGCCCTTTTTTGCCGCCGCCCAGGGCCCGGTTGCCACATTCAAACCCACGCAAATTCAATTACAACCAGGCATATTTAAAGATGCAGAAAATACAGACCTTAAATATATTATGTCGCTAAACCCCGACCGGTTGCTGGCGCCTTT